>JAJRTP010000128.1 GCA_024278255.1 Chloroflexota bacterium
GCGGGGCTGGGACGGATCCGATTCAATTTTGGTGCGCAGCCGGTGAATATAAACGCGCAGCCTTTCATCTGTGGCGCTCAAATAATCAGTGGGCCAAAGACGACGCATGATAAAATTGGTCGTAAGCGTCTGCCCGCCTGCTCGCATCAAGATATAAAGTAGTTTTATTTCCGCATGAGTCAAAGAGACTTCTGTGCCAGACACACGCGCCATACCCCGGGCAAAGTTAACCGACAAATTATCATCAACGCGAGTATATTGGGCCAAAGGGTAAGCAAATCCGCCAATCCGGCGCAGCACCCGGCGCACTCTGGCCACCAATTCTCCCTGACGGAAAGGCTTAGTAATGTAATCTTCGGCGTATTTGTCTATAGCTTCCGTGATGGTATCGCTTTCATCTACGGCCGTAAGCATAATAACAGGCAAATCACTGAATTCCAATATCTGCTCACACAACTCAAACCCATCCATACCCAACGGCATATTGATGTCCACCAACGCCAAATGGGGCAGTCCTTGTTCCCGCATCACTTCCAGAGCTTCTTCCCCGGAAAGAGCCGCCATCACCTGAAAACCGGCGTCACTTAAAGACGCTTCCACCATGCGCAAAACCATCGCGCTGTCATCCACTGCCAGAATGCGATACTCATTTGGTACAAATTCAGACATAAGTAGTAAGGTCGTGCTATTGTTTAATGTATGTCGAATTGTGTATGGTCACGCAAGCACACAAATTCGTCGGGAAGGCTATTACCTGCGTAAGATTGTAGCAGACCCGGCCAACTTGCTCAACCGGTAGTATATAACTGGAAGTTATCCAACTGGAAGTTGCACAATGCTTGTTGTTTACTTGGGGATCGCCTGGTTTATTGGTTTATGGCTGGCTTCGACCACGGCCGTAACCCCCCATTACCTCCTGGCTGGCGGGCTGCTCAGCCTGGCTGCCGCTCTGCTCCTGCGCCGCTACAAAACCACGGCCGTCATTCTGGCCTGCATAGGGGTAATAGGATTAGCCGGATTCCGCTACCATGCAGCCCTGCCCACCATAGATGAAGCCTACATCGCCTACTACAACGACACAAACAACATCACCCTTACCGGATTAGTCGCCGAAGAACCGGAAGTGACTGACCGCTCCACCAACCTGCGGCTGAATGTGGAAAGCGTCACCCTGCCCGACGGCCGTACCCTTCCCGTCACCGGCCTCGTGCAGGTACGCGCCTATCGCTACCCGGAAATTGAATACGGGATGAAGTTGGAACTATACGGCCGTCTGGAAACCCCACCTTCCGACGGCGACTTCAACTACCGCGCCTACCTGGAACACCAAAATATCTACAGCCTGATGTCCCTGCCCCGCGTCACCGTTCTGGCTGAAGGGGAAGGCAGCCCCCTCTACCACGCCATCCTCACCGTCAAACACCGCGCCCAGGAAAGCATAGATCAACTGCTGCCCTCCCCCCAATCCGCCTTACTCTCCGGCATCCTCCTGGGCAACGACAACGGGATGCCGCCCGATCTGGCCGACGATTTCCGCAATACCGGGATGACACATATCATTGCCATTTCCGGTTTCAATATCGCCATCCTCATCGCCATTCTGATGGGATTGACCGGTTCCTGGCTGCCGCAGCGTCCGGCCGTCATCGTCTCCATTGCCGGGATTGTCTTCTACACCATCATGGTTGGCGCAGACGCCTCGGTAGTGCGGGCTGCGGTGATGGGCAGCGTCTACCTGATTGCCGCCCGCTGGATGGGGCGGCCTAACTTTGCCTTTGCCTCGCTCTTTTTGGCCGGATGGCTGATGACCTTGCTACGGCCGTTTACCCTCTGGGACGTCGGCTTTCAACTTAGCTTCACTGCTACCCTGGGCCTCATGCTCTACGCTGACGGCCTGACCCAATGGACGCGCCGCCAGCTTTTGCGCGTGGCCGACCGGCAAACAGTGCGGCAGGTCATGGCCGTCATCAGCGAAGCCGTTCTCATCACCCTGGCGGCGCAAATCCTCACCCTGCCCCTGATGATTGGCTATTTTCGGCAAATTTCCCTCATCAGTCTGCCAGCCAACGCCCTCATCCTGCCCGCCCAGCCCGGCGTGATGATTTGGGGCGGTTTGGCCACAATTGTCGGCATGATCAGCCCCATTTTGGCACAGCCCCTTGCCTGGGTTGCCTGGCTGTTCCTCACCTACACCATCAGCCTGGTGCGCATGTTTGCCCGCGTGCCGGGCGCCGCCCTGCCGGTGGACGTTTCCTGGACGGCCGTCATCCTCATCTATCTCTTCATCGGCGCAGCCACCTGGCTGATAATGCAGCCGCCGGAAAAACGGGCGCGCTGGACAAGTTTCCTGCGGCGAAACCTGTCGCAAAAGGCCGCTCTGACATTCACCGGCATGGCTGCCCTGTTGGTCATCAGTTGGAGCAGCAGCCAGGCCGACGGCAAGTTGCACATCGCCTTCCTCAATGTGGGTCAGGGAGACGCCACCTTCATTCAAACCCCGTCCGGCCGGCAAATTCTCATTGACGGCGGCCTATATCCCAGCGTCCTCAACGACCAGTTGGGGCAGCAAATGCCCTTCTGGGACAAAAAGATCGATCTGGTCATCGCCACCCATCCCGACGCGGATCACGTTTCCGGCCTGGCAGACCTGTTTGATCGCTACCACATCCCCACCCTCATTACAGACGGCGAAGGGCTGGGCGAATCGCACATTTATGACGCCGTTTTACAGGCGGCGGAAGCAAATGGGACAGAAATTCGGCCGGCCGTAGCCGGAGAAATCATAGAAATTGAGGATGGCGTGCGGCTGGAAATTTTGCATCCGGGCGACACGTTAAATACGGAAAACCGGAATGAAAATTCGGTATCCA
>JAJRTP010000129.1 GCA_024278255.1 Chloroflexota bacterium
ATCCAGCAGCCGGGTAGAAAGAACATTAGGCCGTGTTTACAGTTTAAGTTTCTGATCCGGGAAAATGGGGGTCAGGTCTTCGTAACGCGGCCGTTTTTTAGCCAGGTCCGGACTCATCCCATTGACAGATTCAACCCGAAGCAGGCTGAAGTACTTTTCATTGTCTTTAGGCACGCGCACCTGTCCCATAACCATATCGCCGGTACGCAGTCCCAAACGGCGAATTTGTGAATTGGAAACGTAGATATCATCAGGGCCAGGCAGGTAATTCTTGCTGCGCAAAAAGCCCATCATTTGCTTATCCTGATCTACAATTTCTAAAACACCCCCTCGGAAGTGCAGCCCTTTGGCTTCTGCCTCGGCCTCCATAATTTTCAGAACGAGGCCTTGCTTCTTCATCGTACTGAAGCCGGGAATGTTCATCTCACGAGCAATATCACGCAGCTCGCCCAATTTTTTAGCTTCTAATTCTCCAATATCCATAAGATGCTTCTCCAATCAAAATTTGTACGCTTTCCCAAGATAAAATGATCCGTGTAGATTTATTATTGGGAAAAATAGTTTGAGTTATTGGTGTATTAACACCTTTGCGAGGCTGTCTCTCAGCAGTAAAAACAACACATTAAAAAGGGAAAGGTATTCTCCTTTGTTTGAAGAATAACTTTCGATCCTGTAACAACATGAAAGTTATGAGTTTACGGGGATTACGCCATAACGGCTATTCGTAGTCGCTTGTTTCTCGAAATTTTACCAATATTTAGGGAGTTAATAAGGCTTCCACTTAGTGGGCTGACGAAGTATAACATGCTCAATTAAGCAAGTCAATCTTCCTCTGCCACGAATTTTTCGGCCATGTCTACCAGAGAGCGGTTACCGATGAACAATGGGGTACGCTGATGTAAATCTGTGGGCTGGATATCCAGGATGGGACCACGGCCGTTAGAAGCATACCCGCCCGCCTGTTCAATCAGATAGGCCAGAGGCCCCGCTTCATACAGCAGCCGAATCTTACCATTCGGCTTGTTCTCCTCTGCCGGATAGCAAAAGATACCGCCGCGCAGCAAATTCCGGTGGAAATCTGCCACCAACGAGCCAATATAGCGCGAGGACATAACAGGGGCCGATCCATCCTCGCCACCTTGCAGCCACCGCACATAGCTCTGTACTGCCGGAGACCAGCGCTGAAAATAGGCATGGTTAATACTGTAATAGGCAGGTGGCGCCGGAAGGCGCATGTTTTGATGAGAAAGTAAAAATTCTCCCAATTCCGGGTCCAACGTAAAACCATGTACGCCCTGTCCTGTGGAATAAACCAGCATCGTGCTGGAACCATAAAGTACATACCCGGCCGCTACCAAATCCCGGCCCGGTTGCAGCACATCCTCTTCCCGGCCGCGCAAATCCCAATCCAGGGCGCGGTAAATGCCAAAAATGGTGCCGATACTGACGTTCACATCAATGTTAGATGAACCGTCCAACGGATCATACACCAACGCATAGGAACCTTTCTCAAACTGCTCCGGAATGTGCATGATCTCTTCCTGTTCTTCCGAAGCCATGACGCACAACCGGCCTGAATGATCACATATCCGGAAGATCATCTCATCAGCATACACATCTAACTTCTGCTGCTCCTCTCCCTGGATGTTAATGGCCCCGGCCCGGCCTAAAATATCTACCAGACCGGCCCGATTCGTTTTATGGGCAATGATTTTGGCAGCCAGAGCAATATCATATAGCAAATTGGTAAATTCGCCTTTGGCCGACTCTGGCTGGTGTTCCAGAATAAATCGTTCTATTGTATAAATTTTGGACATGACTCATGCCTCCGTGGGAAATGAAGGAAAGTGGGATTCTTATAAAAAAAAGTCGCTATACAAAGCTACGTAATAAGCGATGGGCACAGACCAAAGCAACGTATCAATGCGATCCAACGCACCGCCATGACTGCGGAAGATATTGCCCGAATCCTTGACGTGTGCCTCTCGCTTTAACAAGGAAATTCCCAGATCGCCCAGTGGGGTGAGCATCGTTATCAGGAGCGCCATAATTAAAGCGGCCGTCAGGGGAATTCCCGTAAAATAAGCAAATATCAAAGAAAAAGTAACGCCGAACAAGATACCACCGACATATCCTTCCACCGTCTTGTTTGGGCTGAGGCGAGGGGATAATTTGTGCTTACCGATGTACTTACCGGCCACAAATTTACCCACGACATACGCGCCGCCATCGCCAAACCAGGTGCATAACATCGCCAGCATCGTCCACTGCCAGGCCAATTCGGGCAAACCCCGCAGCAGGAAAAAATAGCTACCCAGAATACCTAACAGCACGAAACCACCCATTGTGCCCATCCAGTCGGCCGGAACTGTTTGGCTGGTTTCCTTTTCATACGTCCAAAGAATATAAGCCAATATAATGATCAAGCTGGCAATTAGAACAGGCCCGGACAAAGCAGGCTGGGGCCACTGCCCTAACACCCATTGCCCAAAAACCAGAATTAGCAAAAGGATGAAGTTGACGTGCCAGCCGATATTTTTTGCCAGTTGAGTATATTCCAATGTAGCCAGGGCCAACAAAATGACAACGGGGATAAAGTAAAAAAAGCCCCCCAGGTAAATCAACAATAAAGCCAGCGGGCCAAGCGTAAGGGCAACAATTGCGCGTTGTTTCATTTTTTAAGACACTGGCTCCGGCACGAGTCCAAAGCGGCGTTCCCGTTGATTGTAGGCCACAATGGCTTCGTATAAATCTTCCCGGCCGAAATCAGGCCAGTAAGTAGGTGTGGGATAATATTCGGCGTAAGCGGCCTGCCAGATGAGGAAGTTGCTGATGCGCAGTTCGCCGCTGGTACGAATTACCAAATCCGGATCAGGCAAACCGCGCGTGAAGAGGTAAGAACTAAACAACTCTTCGGTTAACTCATCGGGAGAAATGCCATCGGCCAGAATTTGTTTAACGGCGTGCAAAATTTCATCCCGTCCGCCGTAATTAAAAGCCACGTTGAGGATGAGGCGGTCATTGTTTTTGGTTAGTTCCAGGGCGCGACGCACCCGCTCTTGCAAGCTGGGTTCTACACCGGTCATGGAACCCAGATGGTGCAGGCAAACGCCCTGGGCATTCAGCTCATCCAGTTCCTC
>JAJRTP010000012.1 GCA_024278255.1 Chloroflexota bacterium
CGGTGTTCCTGGTGTTGATCCTCTTCGGTTGGGCGTTCCGCCGCCGCTCCGCCCTCGTGTATGCCTGGGTTCCCCTGATTCTCGGGCTCATGGCCGTCTTCGGCGCCATGGTGCTCCTGGGCTGGCGCCTGAACTCCGCCACGGCGGGGTTCGGGGCCCTGTTGGTGGGCCTGGGCATCGATTTTTCGGTGGTGTTGTACGGCCGATTCTACTCCCTCGACATCCTCATCAGCGCCTTATTGGGGTTGATGAGCGGTCTGGCCGGCGGGTTGGCCTACGGCGTGGGCATGGGCATCACCCGCGAAAAACGGGAAACCGACGTTTCCGTCACCCTCCTGCGCCAGATTAGCGGCGTCATCATCGGCATCCTCATCGGCGTCGCTGCCGGGCAGATGGCCTTGCTCCTCACCGCCAACCTGCTCTCCGCTGTGGTGATGGGTTTGTTGTTCGGCGTGGCCGTTGGCTGGCGCACCAATAGCTGGAAGCGCGGCCTGGTTGCCGGGCTGCTCCTCAGCGGCCTGGCCCTGCTCTCCGGCGGGCTGGTGCAAATGGGCTTTTCCGGCGGGGCGGCGCAGGCGGGGGGATTATTGGTGTTTATGACGGCCGTCTTCACCCTCCCCTACGTCCTGGCCGACAAAGTGGCCGGAACCGGGGCCGGGGCGCTGGCCGGCACATTGGGCGCGGGCGCGGGCCTGTTTATCTTCCTCACCGACGGCGCATCCTTCGGCCCCTTCCTCTCCTTCGGCCTGGTAGGGATTTTGCTGGGCTTGGTTCTGGGCTGGTGGCGACCCATCTTCCTCTACCCCTTCCTTTTAATCTGGAATGCCCTGCTCTACCGCCTCGACGAAAATCGCCTGTCTCGCCCCGACGCCAGCCCCGCCTTCCGCTTCCATTCCGCCTTTTGGGATGAGTTACAGCGGCTGCACCTGGTCAATCTGGACGCCTACCTGCTTTTTGTGATGGAAACAGACGTGGCCGAAGGGCGCACGGCGATGGCTTACCTCAGCGCCACACGCCAGCGCTGGGCGGCTCAGGACGCCCAAATTGAACTGGACGCCCGACCACTGGAACAATGCCGCGACGTGGCTGCCATCGCCGCCGTCGCTCCCGGCCTGGCCGCCAGCGATCTGGTGGGATCGGCCAGCGCCTTGTTGCGCAGCTTTAGCCGCGTCAGCCGGGACGTGGCCGCCGCCCTGCAGCAGGAAAGCGCCTACAACCAGCGTCTGGCCCTGCACGCCGTCGAAGAGCGCCTCGACACTCTCCTGCGCGAACTGACCCGCAGCGAAGAACCCTACGCCGAACGTTTCCGCCCCATTGCTGCCGAGTGGCGGCGCATCGTGGGCGACCAATGCCGGGCGCTGGCTCAGGAAGCGGAACTGCGCCAGGAGATTGACAGCCCGTATATTATCGGCGTGCCTCTCACGGAAAAACAGGAAATATTTATCGGCCGTAACGACGTCAGCGGCCGTATCGAGCAGTTGCTGCGCGACCGCCGCCAGCCCCCCTTGCTCCTCTACGGCCAGCGGCGCGTGGGCAAAACCTCCCTGCTGAACAACCTGGGCCGCCTTTTGCCCAGCACCATCATTCCCCTCTTCGTAGATTTACAAGGCCCCGCCTCCCGCGCCAGCGACGAGGCCGGTTTCCTCTACAACCTGGCCCGCGGGATGCGTCAATCTGCCCAGCGCCAGCGGGAACTGACCCTGCCGCCCCTGTCGCGGGAACAGTTGGCCGCCGACCCTTTTTCTGCTTTTGACGAATGGCTGGATGAGGTGGAACTGGCCCTGGGCGACAATCTGGCCTTGCTTATGCTGGATGAGTTTGAAGCCCTGGAGCAGGTGTTGGCGAAGGATCGTTTTGACGAGGCAATTGTGTTGGGGATGCTGCGCCACCTGATTCAGCACCGCGCCCAGTTCAAGGTGCTGTTGTCCGGTTCGCACACGCTGGATGAATTTCAGCGCTGGTCGAGTTATCTGATTAACGTGCAGGTAATCCACATTGGCTATTTGCACGAGGCGGAGGCGCGGCAGCTCGTCGAGTCGCCGGTACGGGATTTTGCCTTGCGCTATGAACCGGCGGCCAGCCGGCGGGTGTTGGACGTGACGCGGGGCCATCCTTTCCTGGTGCAGCTTCTTTGCGCGGAGATTGTGGCTTTGAAAAATGAGCAACCCCCCGCCCAACGCCGTCTGGCGACGCTGGCTGATGTGGTCACGGCCGTACCCGAAGCCCTGGCGCACGGCAGCTTTTTCTTTGCAGATATTGGGCAAAATCAGGTGGGAGAGAGGGGGACGGCCGTTTTGCAAGCCTTAGCCCGTCAGGGAGAAGGGGCTGTCGTCTCGCGGGAATGGCTGGCTGGCGTCGTCGGGGAAGATGGTTTGGATGCCACCTTACGCGCCCTCATTCAACGGGAATTGCTGGAAACGGCCGTTGGCGGCTACTGCTTCCAAATCGAACTCATCCGCCGCTGGTTTGTCAGACAATAACTGGCTCTGTACTGGTTATGCAGCTTGCTCCAAAGCCATTTGTTTTACCCAGGCGTTGATAAGTTGATTGGATGAAGTGTGCCTGGCTTTGGCAATTTGCGTTATCTTGTCGGCTAATTCGGCGTCCAGCGTCACTACGTAAGTCCGCCGCTTCAAACTATTTCAAAATCAACTTCCGGTAGTTCTTCCAAATAATTGCCAAAGTCATGATTGTCAAAAAAATTTACCAACTCGCCTGTTCGTTTTCCCTTTTCCACAAATCGAATCTTTGGCTGGTTGGCAAAAACTTCTTCAACTTCATATGGCTCTACCTGATGTTTCCAGGCAAGTTTTTCTACGATGTCTCTTAGCCAAACAATACCTTCAATTTTCATTCACTGTTTTCCACAACTGTCTTTTTTCAGCAATCCCGATTACAGTATATCAAATTATTTGAGTATGGTCTTCGTTTCGCCCATTGTAGGGCGATTTTGCAAATCGTCCGGACGATTTACAAAATCGTCCTACGGCTTTTGGCCCAAACAAAGACTATCCCTAATTATTTGCCCAATGAGAGCAAATTAGTTCAATCTGCCAGATTGAACCAATTTTTGATATGTACCCTTGTCATTTCGTTGACGTTTTTATGGCCTGTGGCTACACTGTGACGGCACAGTTGAGGCGAACCATATGAATGATAAAGAGGTTGAGTGGTGATTCTAAAACAATTACACCCCGCATTTGACTGGCAGGAAGCGGCGCGGCTGGCGTTGGCTTCCCGCATTATGGATGAGATGGAAGAGAATGAGCTGACCCCCAAGGGGCTGGTGACGTACCAGTTTTCGGCGCGGGGACACGAGTTGGGGCAGCTTTTGCTCAGCCAGCTTTTGACACGGCCGTATGACGCCGCCAGTGTTTATTACCGGTCACGGCCGTTCATGCTGGGAACCGGCCTCACCCTCACCGAAGCGTTCGCCTCCGACATGGCCCGCGCGGGCAGCCTCAGTGGGGGGCGGGACGTGGGGGTGGTGTTCAGCCTGCCCCGCCGCCAGCGGGCGCTGGTGCTGCCGATGGCCGCCGACGTTGGTTCGCAGTACGCTTCCGCCGCCGGCTATGCCCAGGGGCTGCTTTACCATAAAAATGAACTGGAGACGCCGGAGGTAGAGGACAGTATTGCCGTCGTCTTTGGCGGAGATGGCTCTGTGGCTACCAGCGGTTTTTGGGCGGCTCTGACCATGGCTACGACGCTAAACCTGCCCCTGCTTTTTGTCATCGAAGACAACGATTACGCTATTTCTGTCAAAGGGCCGTTCCAGACGCCCCAGGCCAACATTGCCGATAACCTGGTTTCTTTTCAAAATCTGACCATTTGGCAGGGCAGCGGGACGGACCCGGAAGAAACCACGGTGTTGGTGGAAACGGCCGTCAGCCACACACGTTCCTGGCAGGGGCCGGGGCTGCTGCGCCTGCGCGTTCCCCGGCTCTCCGGTCATTCCAGCGTGGACAACCAGGCGTACAAAAGCGAGCAGGAAGTAGCCGCAGAATGGCAGCGCGACCCTATCCCCGCCCTGCACGATTACCTGGTTCCGGCGGCCATGACTGAAGAAGCGTGGCAGAAAATGGTGGAAACGGCCAAAGTGGACGTAGCCCGCGCCCGCGACGAGGCGTTGGCCCAGCCTTTTGCTGAGCCGGAAACTGTGACGCGCTACGTCTACTCAACTTCGGAACGGCCGCCGGAAGTGGGTGGCCTGGCTGCGGCCGGCATTGAACTGCCTGGCGGTACAGATGTGCCCAATCCGCCTGACCCGCGCCGCATCAATATGGTAGAAGCAATCCGGCGCACGCTGGAAGTGGAACTGGCGCTCAATCCCCGCTTGCTGGTCTTTGGCGAGGACGTGGGGCTGAAGGGGGGCGTCCACGCGGCTACGCTGGGGCTGCAAACCCAATTTGGCGAGAACCGCGTCTTTGACACGGCGTTGAACGAGTTGGGCATTGTGGGCCGGGCGGTGGGGATGGCTTATGCCGGCCTCATGGCCGTGCCGGAAATCCAGTTTCGTAAATATGCCGACCCGGCCACGGAAGAAATCAACAATGCGGGCACGGTGCGCTGGCGGACAAACGGCCGTTTTGCCGCTCCCCTCGTCATCCGTATCCCCGGCGGCTACCGCAAAATCGGCGATCCCTGGCACAGTGTCACCAGCGAGATTACCTTTGCCCACCAGCCCGGCCTGCTTTTTGCCGCCCCTTCCAACGCGGAGGATACGGTGGGACTGCTGCGGTCTGCCTTGCGCGGCAATGATCCGGTCATCTTTTTTGAGCATCGGGCGATGCTGGATGCGTCTTGGGCCAGACGGCCGTATCCCGGCGACGACTACATGCTGCCTTTTGGCCGGGCCAAAATCATCACATCCGGCGATGATTTGACGGTGGTGACGTGGGGGGCGATGGTGGAGCGGTGCGAACTGGCGGCGCAAAAGGTGAACGGCCGTGTGGAGATTATTGATTTACGCACACTAGCGCCCTGGGATGAGACGGCCGTACTCACCAGCATCCAGAAAACAGGAAAATGCCTCATCGTCCACGAAGACATCCAGTTTGGCGGCTTTGGCGCAGAAGTTGCCGCCACGGTTGCCGACAAAGCATTCCTGGATTTGGACGCCCCGGTCGAGCGGGTAGCCGCCCCCATCAGCCCCGTTCCCTTCAGCACCCGCCTCATGGAAGGCGTCGTGCCCACTGAAGAGCGCATCCGGGAGCGCATGGATTGGCTGCTGGCTTTTTAGTAAAGCGATTTTCCCAAAGGGTGCATTCCAAATGAGTTGAGTAGCAGTGCCAGGCACGGGGTTAACGGCTCTGGTCATTTAGAAGCTCGATACCCCGTGCCTGGCACTACTCGTTAACTTCACTGTAAAGCAGGTTGTGGTCTGAGTGGTCATTAATCCAGTTCGTTTGTTCTGTTTCATTCGCCAGTTCTGCCCAGCCCCGTACAGAAACTTCAGCACCTTGATCAAATGTTTGGAATTGGAGTGTTTGGGAAGCAAAGACGTGATCCAGGTTGCTTGGCGGGATGGTTGTGCCTTGCCCACCCCACCAGGTAACGGGGAACGTTTTGGGCAGCAGCCGCATCTTTTTGGTCTTGAAGCGCTTGCCGTAGCGTGTTAATTCTTCTGCGCCAGACATATCATTTTTGGCGTAAGTAACGTTTAACCCCATCGTATTGAAATCCCCCATGCAGATAAAGTTGGCTCCTTCCGGCTTTCCAGAAGCTCTATCCAAGGCTTTTTTTAGGTTGAGGATGTGGCTGATCATGTCATCCCGCAGTCCCCAGGAACGGGGATCGGGCAGGCTTTTGAGATGGATGAAGAGGATGGAATAAAACTGGTTGTCAATGGCCAGCGTGACCAGAGCGCCGGGGCGTAAGGTGGGAATTTTGCTTTTGATAGCCTGTCGCTGGGTAACAAATGCGGTGAGATTGCGGTTGACGCCGATCAGGGTTTCCATTTTACTCAAATCTTCGGTGATGAAGAAGTTGTGCGTGGGCATCAGGCTGACAAAGTCGCTGAAAACCTGTTTCCCTTCTACCTCGAAAATGGCGAAAACGTCGGGATTGGATTGTTGCACGAAACTGACGTTTTCCCGGATGCGATCTCTGTTATTGGCGAAATGTTCGACGTTCCATGAAGCGACGGAAAATATCTTGGGCATGTGAAACCTCCACTATGTAGGGTGATTTTGCAAATCGCCCTCACGACAGAACTTGATGGAACGATGAAAATTATGGTGAGGTTACTTTACTACGGCCGTTACCCACAGGTGTTGGGGGAGTGACGGCCGTATCTTCTGCTGAACGTGCTTCCTGATGAGCCACGGCCGCAGCCACAAACGCCTTGAACAGAGGATGCGGCCGGTTGGGGCGGCTTTTGAACTCCGGATGGAACTGGCTGCCCAGCATGAAGGGGTGGTCGGCAATTTCGGCAATTTCTACGAGACGGCCGTCCGGTGAAACACCACTAAACACCAGCCCCTTTTCGGCCATCATTTCCCGGTAACTGTTATTAAATTCCCAGCGATGGCGGTGCCGTTCATGTACCAGTTCCTTGTTATACGCTTTGGCCGCCTGCGTACCCGGCACAAGCTGGCAGGGATACGCGCCCAGACGCATCGTGCCGCCCATATCAGCCAGATCATGCTGGTCAGCCATCAGGCTGATGACCGGGTGTTCCGTCTGGCTGTGGAATTCCGTGCTGTTGGCGTCGTCACTGCCCAGAATGTGGCGGGCAAACTCAATACACATCACCTGCATCCCCAGGCACAGGCCCAGGTAAGGTATCCTGTTCTCCCTCGCCCAGCGAGCCGTCATGATTTTGCCTTCAATGCCCCGTTCCCCGAAACCGCCGGGGACGACCACGCCATCTACATTTTCCAGCAGATCCCAGCCTTTCCCTTTTTCCAGGTCGCCCGATTGAATCCAGACAACCTCTACCTGGCGGTGGTTGGCCGTACCGGCATGGTACAGCGCTTCCCTCACACTCATGTAGGCGTCGTGCAGTTCTACATATTTGCCCACAATACCGATTTTCAGGATGGGTTTTGGCCGGCGCATCTCCTCAATCATCGCCTGCCACTCCAGTAAATCCGGTTTGGCTACCGTGTTCAGCCCCAGCCGCTCGATGACAAAATCATCCAGGCCGGTTTCCCGCAGGGAGAGAGGGATGCTGTAGAGGATGTCGCTGGTTTTGGCGGGGATCACGGCGCGGGTGGGCACATCGCAAAAGAGGGCGATTTTGTTGATGTGTTCTTGGGGGATGTCGTGGTCGGCGCGGGCGATGATGACGTCAGGCTGGATGCCGATGCCCCGTAATTCGCGCACGCTGTGCTGGGTCGGTTTGGTTTTTAGTTCACGGCTGGCGCCAATGTAAGGCAGGAAGGTGACGTGGACGTACAAGGTGTTTTCCGGCCCCAGATCAGAGCGCATCTGCCGCAGCGCTTCCATAAAAGGCAGGCTCTCAATATCGCCTACCGTGCCGCCGACCTCGATGAGAATCACGTCCGCCTGGCTGGTTTTGGCGACCA
>JAJRTP010000130.1 GCA_024278255.1 Chloroflexota bacterium
AATGTTGTCGCTACCCTCGGATTTCCAACAGCAAAACGAGTAAGGCAAGAGATGCTTGCCCGAAGCTTCGGATTCGACCAAGTGATTGATCAGTCCCACGGGACCGTCCTTTTGAAACTCGTCCATGGCCAACACCAGTTTGCCCAAGACCAAACCTTTGTAAATGCCACTCAGTTGACTGTCGTTGAGCAGTTGAATCAATTTGGTGTCGTCGTCGTGGAGATCCAATCCGAACCACGTTTTCAACGTGTCGATAATGTTCAGTTTGTGTTCCAACATGAGCATGGCCGTTTTGGGTTTAGGCGGGATGGTGATGCGGGCACTTTTCGGCACGCTGTCCATCACATCTTCGCCCAGGGTTTGCAGCCTCAGGCCAATAACGCCCAGAGCCATGGTGATACCGGCCAGAATCATGGATAAGCCCAGGAATTTGAAATAGGGCAGCCAAACGATGGTACTTTCGATGCCGGCCCGTACCTGAGCCAGACTTTGGCTGGCGTCACGGGTGGCTTTGTCCACGGCAAAGTATTGGGCGGCGTTCGCGGCATTGACTATGCCGATGACGACGGCGATGGCCACCATCATAATGCCCATAACGATAAATGCCGGGTACAGTTTCATCATAGATTGCATTTTTTGTTCCATTTTGAGTCTCCTTTAGTGTGGCGCGATTTTGTAAATCGCGGAGGATAATTATTATTTGGGCCAAACCTGTAGGACGATTTGGCAAATCGTCCAGAGGCGATTTACAAAATCGCCCTACATGGCCGAAACGATGACCATCTCCAAATCACGCTGCCTATTTAATCTTGTCCCATCAGCGGCACTGCCTGCTTCAGGAGTTCGATGCGGTTGTCCAGAATACCGGGGATGGCATGAAATTCCATGGCGATACCTACCATGAAGGAAGCCAATCCTAGAACAGCGATGGGCAGCAGCGCTTTGGGCCACCAGGCCAGGGTTGTAAGCTGGGCCAGCAGGGCAGAACCAATCTGGGCTGCATCGCGGGTTGCTTTGGCGTTGCCGCCCCAATAAGCCGCTCCGGTTCCGCTGAGAAGAGTGACCCCGACGACGATGCTGAAGCCGACTAACAGCCAACCCATCAGGGTGAATAGGGGAAACAGCTTTAAGCCTTTTGTTTCCCGGTCCAATTTTTGCAGTTTCATACGTTTGTCTCCTTTTTATTTTCCCGGAAACTCCGCTGTTTCCGGGAAAATCGTCTACCATGTTTAGTGATTCCTAAACATTGGTGTGAACTTGAACATGCTTTCAGTGTAGGGGGGAAACGGCCGTAGCGCGGAAACGGAACAGTGACGGAATGGTTACGGATTATATAAACCACAGAGGCGCGGAGAACACGGAGGAATCTCTTAACGAGAAAACCTCTGCGCCCTCCGCGCCTCTGCGGTGAATAATTAAATTGGTCAGGCTAAAAGGGTGGGCGAAGCAGCATCATAAACAGCTTTGGCGAACGTTTGCAGCCGTTCCAAAGCATTATCATCATTGACCAGAGCGGCATAAGGGAAAATGCTGCCTTCCCAGCCTTCGGTATGACAACTGGCCCCATCAGGCAGGGGTTGTTTCAGCAGCACGTCCGCTTCAAACGGCCAGGGATTGGAATAAAAGTAGGGAGCGGCACTTTCATTGCCGGGATAAAAACCCAGGTTGATTTGGGAGGGAAATTCCTGCACTTCACCGTGTTCTTCATATGTTTCTACACGGGCGCCGAACCATTCGCAGGCCAGATCGAAGCCGTGCGGCCACAACTGCACGGGACCGGTCTCGCCGCTGATGGCGTACTGGTGGCGAGTAAAGGCGGTGTTGGCGTTGACCAGGGTGGTGAAGTAGCAGCCGGCCATCTCCGGGTCATAGCTGCGGGGATCGTCGCTCTCGAATTTTTCGCGGGCAAAGGGGCCGGGGAGACCGACATCGCGCACGGCCGTCAATATCTCATCGCCCATTTGGGTTCCTGTAAGCCCGGCTGTCATGTCGAATACGGCCGTATCTCCATTACTCACTTGCAGCACAATCTGATGCTGCCGCAAATCCATCCGCAAAGACAGCGCTCCGCCATCCGGCAGCGGCACATTGTCTGTCGTCAGGCCGGACGACCGTACCTTCAGACTAATATGCCACCATTTGGGATGGGCAATGCCATACGCTCGCGGCACCACACCCATTGCATTACTATATTTGTGCAGCGTTTGCCGCGTCGTTTCAAAACCTTCTAATGAGGGAAAAAACGTCATCATAAACCTCCAAGATGTAATGCCTGGCGCGGGGCGGCACGTCTCCAAAAAGCTGCCATCGTTTGCCCCGTGCCAGGCACTGCTTATCACGCGCCGAAAAGCCCGAATATACTGTCCAGGCTCCATACTGCCCAGGAAATGGTGAACAACATGACTATTTCCGACACAATCATCAGGTAATTCTGGCCCTGATCCACCCGGAAACATTCATTGATGGTGATGTCTTTGGGCCGCACGCCGGAAACGGTGATGTAGTTGAAATTCAGAAACAAGCCGCCGATAACGGCAATCGGCGTCAGGATTCCCAGCGTCAGGCCAATGCCTACGGCCAATTCACCCAGAACGATGAGATAGGGGAACAGCTTGGGTTGAAAGTTGATGATTTTGCGCTGGAAATTGGCGTAGGCGGGCCAGGGGTGATTGTCCAGCAGGGCGTTTGTCCAGTTCATCATGCCCGATTGGACAAATTTAGGATATTCCTTGTGCCAGACGCTCTTGATCCACCACAAGCCAATGCCAATGCGCAGAATAGCCAGCCATTGCTGGGTGGTTAAAATACCGAATAAGGTTTCCATGATTACTCCTCGTGGGGCGATTTTGAAAATCGCCCTACCTTGTTTGCAGCTTATCACTGCTACGGCCGTATCCCGGAAACCAGTTTGTAACGAAATGGTAACGGTTTGGTCAGGCACGGGGCGAGCGGTAGCCCACGCCGCGCACATTCAGAATCAGGCTGGGCTGGGCCGGGTCCGGTTCGATTTTCTGGCGCAGAGTGAAGACGTGCCGCTTGATCAACTCCTTTGCCTCCCATACCTCCGCTTCATAATCCAGGGTAAGCTGCACCAATGTTTGATAGTCTAGTACCTGCCCCGGACGGTCGGACAGGGTGACCAGCAGGCGGTATTCGGTGGGGGTCAGGGAGATGGGCTGGTTGTCGCGGCGCACCTCGTGGGCTTGTAAATCAATTTGCAGGGGGCCGAGGGTGAGATAGTCGGGCACGGATTGTGGGGTGGGCGTCACGGCCGTATCTCCCTCCAATCGCCGCAATCCCGACCGCAAACTCTCCAAAAATAATGCCTGCTCCCGCTGCTGCCGGCTGGCAATCAACGCTTCCTCCAACGTTTGGCGAATAACTGCCGGGGCTGCCGGTTTCAGTAGATACGCATACGCCCCTTCTTTGACGGCCGTCATTGCCGATTCCAGTGTGCCGTTTCCCGTGAGCAAAATAACGGCCGTATACGGCCAGCGAGCGCGAATCTGGGCCAACAATTCCGTGCCGGACAGACCAGGCATACAAATATCCACGACAGCCGCTTCGCAGGGGAACGTTTCCAGAACAGCCAACGCCTCTTCGGCGGAAGCGGCCATCTGCACCGCATGGCCGTCTTTGGTCAATACCGCCCGCAAGCCGCGCCGGATGTTTTTCTCGTCGTCTACAATCAGGATTTTACCGGGATGGGTGTTCATACGGCCGTCTCCAATTCCGCGATGGGTAACGTAACAGTAAAAGTGGCTCCAGAACGGCCGTTGCCTTGCGAGTTGATAGCCGGGCTGACGGCCGTTAACGTGCCGCCATGTTCCGCGATGATTTCCTGGCTGACGGCTAACCCCAGCCCCGTGCCGCTGTGTTTGGTGGAGAAAAACGGTTCAAATAGCTGGGGCATCACGTCCGGGGGAATGCCTGCGCCGCTGTCGCTGAAGGTGATGGCGATACGGCGGTTTTGCCGGGCCGCGTAAATGTCCAACCGGCCGCCGTCCGGCATCGCCTCCACCGCGTTGAGAACCA
>JAJRTP010000131.1 GCA_024278255.1 Chloroflexota bacterium
AGATTTGGGTGATGCCGCCGAGTACCCCTTCTTGCTGAATGTGGTCACGCTGATGAGCCTGGGGCCGTACAGTTACAACGCCAATATGCCCACACTGCAAGAAATAAGCGGCATGACGGTCAACCAAACCTGGGACAGTTGGGTGGAAATGAACCCGGAAGCGGCCGCTGAACGCAACCTGGCGGACGGCGACCGGGTCTGGATTGAAAGCCCTCTGGGTAAGATACAAACCACCTTAAAATTGCTGCCCGGCGTCCGACCGGATGTTATCAATCTGCCGCATAATCAAGGGCATACGGCCGTCGGTCGTTGGGCCAAAGATCGCGGCGTTAGTGGCCTAACCATTATGAACCCCGCCAGCGAACCACTTTCCGGCCTGGCGGCATTCACCAATACGCGCGTGAAAGTGTATTCAGCGTAACAAGTGGCGGGCACGGCTAAAAGACCCGTCATTCGAGTAAACGAGGCAACAATATGACAAAATGGGCAATGGTGATTGATTTAGACAAATGTGTGGCCTGCCATGGATGCAGTATTGCCTGCCGCTTTGAAAACAATACGCCAGTGGTAGCGCCGGATCAGGCCGAAAAAGGGCGAGCCATACGCTGGAACGACGTGTTCCCCTTTCCGGTCAATGCCACTGAAGAAACTGGCGAATATCCGCACATAAAAACACGCTATATGACACGGCCGTGTATGCACTGCGAAAATCCGCCTTGCGTCAAGGTCTGCCCGGTGCAGGCTACCTTTAAGGATGAGGAGGGTTTGGTACGCCAGAACTACGAGCGCTGCATTGGCTGTCGTTTTTGCACTGTAGCCTGCCCTTATGGCGTTCGCTATTTCAACTGGTACAAACCGGAGTGGTCGCCAGAGATGGCTAAAGCTATCACCCCGGACAAAGTGGTGGGCAACGGCTCATTGGAAGGGCCGGCAATTCGCCCTAAAGGGGTGGTGGAAAAATGCACCTACTGCATTCAACGGCTGCACAAAGCCCGCGCGCGCGCTGTGGCCGAAGATCGTGATTTCCGACCCGATGAATACGTGCCGGCCTGTGTGCAAACCTGCACCGGCAAAGCCCGCTTCTTCGGCGATCTGGATGATCCGGAGAGTACAGTCGCCATTCTGGAGCAAAGCCCGCGGGCCTTCCGGCTGCTGGAAGATGTGGGCACACATCCCAAGACAATCTACTTGCGAGAGGGTTAAATCATGTTGAAAGTTGACGCGCAAGATAAAGCAAAATTACTCGATCCGCTGTACACCGCTTCGCCACGCTTCTGGGCCTGGATCGGTCTATTGGTATTGACGATGGCTTGGGGCGGCTATTATTACGTGCGCCAGTTAATTTATGGTCTGGGAGAAACGGGGATGAACCGGCCAGTTTACTGGGGTGTGTACATGGTCAATTTCGTCTTTTTCATCGGCATCAGCCACGCCGGGACGCTGATTTCAGCTATTTTGCGGGTGACGGGGGCGGAATGGCGACGACCAATTACGCGAATAGCGGAGGCGATTACGGCCGTAGCCCTCATCGTCGGTACCCTGCAAATCTTTGTGGACATGGGGCGACTGGATCGAATGGCAAACGTATTCCGATACGGCCGTCTGCAATCCCCGCTGCTGTGGGACGCCATTTCCGTGACCGCTTATTTCCTCGGCTCCATCACCTACCTGTTTCTACCTCTTGTTCCCGATGTAGCCCTGCAGCGGGATAACTTCCCGGAAAATGGCCCGACGTGGCGCAAGCGGCTCTATACCATCCTGGCCCTGGGCTGGCGGGGCAATAAGACACAATGGCTCCGGCTGGAAAAAGCGATTGGCATCATGGCAATCCTCATTATCCCCATCGCCGTTTCTGTACACACCATCATCTCCTGGATTTTGGCGACGACAGTCCAACCGGGCTGGCACTCTACTATCTTTGGCCCTTACTTTGTTGTCGGCGCTATTTTCTCCGGCATTGGTGCGTTATTTATTGCCATGACCGTTGTGCGCAAAGTGATGGGGCTGGAGGAGTACATTACCGAACGGCAGTACCGCAACCTGGGTCTGGTATTTATTCTCATGGACGCCATCTGGCTGTACTTTACCGGCGCCGAATACTTGACGCTGGCTGCCGGGCAACAAGTGAATGAGTTCCCGGTGTTGGCGAGCAAGTTATGGGGTGATTTTGCCCCTACTTTTTGGCTGATGGTGGCAGCCATGCTGATTGCCTTTTGGGTCATGGTTGTCCCCATGCTGATCCCGGCCAAAACCAAAGCGCGTGGTTTGTTTGATAAACGAGTCACGGCCGTAGCCGGTGTGGTTGCTGTTTTAGGCGTGATTGCCCTGTTTACCAATCTGCTGCCTCTGCCCGAAAATATGCCGCCCATAGTTGTGGCAGCGGTGTTCTTTACGGCCGTCATCATTGCCGGACTAGGATTGGCTTTGTGGCTGAAACCGCGCCTGGTGACAGCTATGGTTATCGCCTCCGCCCTTGTAGTCACGGGCATGTGGCTGGAACGCTGGAACATCATCGTCCCGACCATGACACATCCCTATCTGGTGGAATGGACTACCTACCGGCCAACCATTACTGAGATTTCAGAAACCATTGCTTCCCTGGCTCTATTCTGTTTCATCTTCACCCTTTTCTTTAAGCTGTTCCCGGTCATTTCCATCTGGGAAATTGCCGAAGGGCGGGTAATAGATGCCGCGCAGGCCCAGACACACATTCCCATGCCGGAGTCGTCAGAACCGACAAAGCGGCGTTTTGGTGAACGACGGGCGGCTGGCGATTAGGGACAGTAAGCAGTATTCAGTAATCGGTGTTCAGTGAGGCAGTTACTGAACACTAAAAACTGAAAACTGAACACCGGATACTAAAAAATGGCACCCCTTACCCAAACCCACTTCCTGGCCGACCTGTATGCCGGGCTGGCCCAAATCCTGGCTGAAGCCGGTAAAGGTAAGCTGCCGGGCTGGTTTGGCCGGCGGGGACGGGACTGGCCTCTGTTTCTTCCGGCCAAAGCGCTGGCGACGCAATTGGATACGCCCCTACTGGCGCAGGCGGTGGCGGCAATGGCCGAGGTAGGCAAGGGGTCCAGGCTGAACGGGTGTCATCATCTGTTTGTGGGCAACGGCCGTCCACCCATTATGCTCTATGAATCGTGGCACGTGGACGGCCGTTTTCCTTCACCAGCTACATTTGCCGCGCAAACTGTGTACCGGCAGGCTGGTCTGAACTTAACGGGTGAACTGCCGGATCATGCGGCGGTAGAGCTGGAATTTCTGTCCTATTTGGCAGAACGGGAAGGGGAAGATGCCGGGCAAG
>JAJRTP010000132.1 GCA_024278255.1 Chloroflexota bacterium
AAAAAACCAGGACACTGCGTGATCAGATCAGCGCGGCAGAAACAGAACAGCCGGGTACAGCAAATGTGCTGCCGCTCTTGTGCCATTTTCCCCGCCAGTTCGACCAGTTTGTAGCGCGGAAAGCGGAGGTAACGGCCGTTACCCGCCACATTCTCAATCCCGACTGCACCCTGCTAAACCTCCTCGGCCCCGGCGGTATTGGCAAAACCCGCCTTAGCATACAAGCGGCGCGTCACCTGGACGCACGTCACGCTGCCCTCTTCCGCGCCAACTTCCCCAATGGCTGCTACTTTGTTCCACTGGCCGACGCCGCCAACCGTGACCAACTGATTACGGCCGTCGGCGAGGCGCTAAACCTTGTCTTTCAACCGGCTGAACCGCCGGAGCAACAATTGTTACGTTATCTGGCAGAGCAAAAGCTCTTGCTGGTTCTGGATAATTTTGAGCAGTTGACCCCCGCAGCCGGGTTCATCGCCGACCTGCTGAACGATGCGCCGCAGGTGAAACTACTCGTTACCTCCCGCGAGCCGTTGAACTTGCGGGCGGAATGGCGGCTGCCGTTGGAAGGGCTGTCGTATGCCAATGAGGCGGTGGAACCCGGCAGCCATAATGAAGCGGCGGAACTGTTTTTGCAAACGGCCCGCCGCATCCGCCCCGCCTTTCAACCGGACGCGGCGGCGCGGCGGCAGATCGGCCGCATCTGCCAGTTGACGCGGGGAATGCCGCTGGCGATTCAGTTGGCCGCTTCCTGGACGCGGGTGGCTGATTGCGCGACCATCGCCGCCGAAATTGAGCGCAATCTGGATTTTCTGGCGACGACCATGCAGGATATGCCATTACGCCACCGCAGTATGCGGGCGGTTTTTGCCAGTTCCTGGCAGAGATTGTCTCCTACAGAACAAAAACGGCTGGCACAAAGTTCCATTTTTACGGGCGGTTTCAACTTGCAAGCGGCGTTGTTTGTGCTGGAAGGTTCTGTGTTGGAACTGTCGGCGCTGCTGGATAAATCATTGCTGCAACGGAGTGAAAACGGCCGTTACCACCTCCACCCCCTCTTGCGCCAATTTGCCGCCGAAAAATTGGCTGAATCAGGCGCGGAAACCATCCGGCAAACAGGCGAACGGCACAGCGCCTACTACCTGACCGCCATTGCCACGCAGGAAACGACTCTGGCGCAAGCGCAGTCCAGCGCCGACTGGCAGATGGCGCGTGTGGAGGCCGACAACATCCGCCGCGCCTGGGAATGGGCGGCGGCCCATTCCGCCTGGCCGTTGATCCTCAAGGCGGCAGACGGCGTTGCCCTGCTCTACCAACTGCGCGGCTTGTTTCAGGAAGGGGGTACGTTGTTTGCCAAAACGGCCGTTCGCGCCTAATCCGACTCCCAGCCCCCAGCCATTGTGACTCCTCTGCGCCAGCATCAAGTCCGCTTCTTGCTGGAACAACAACAGTTTAAACTGGCGGCGCGATTGGCGGAGACAGTCAGCGAAGCGTACCGTTGCGCCGGCAACGAACGGGGATTGAGCGTGGCGCTGTCTGACTGGGGAATTGCCTGCTGGCGGCTGGACAACAATCAACAGGCGGCAGCGCTGCTGGCGGAAGGCTTGTCGCTGGCTGAAAAATTAAACGATCAGCGGCAGATCGCCTACATCCTGCACCATCTGGGCAATCTTTCCACCACCCGGGGAGAAATGGATAAAGCGCGTCCCTTTTTGCGGCAGGCGCTCACGCAGTATGAAGCCTCCGGCGACCAGCGCGGGCTGGCCAATGTCCTCAGCGACTTTGGCTCTATGGTAATGTGGGATGGCGATGTCGAAACAGCGCAAAGTTATTATTTACGCAGCGTGGCGATTCACAAAAAATTGGATAACATGCCCGGAGCTGCCTTTCCTGCGGGAAATTTGGGCTATTTATATTTAACGCTGGGTGAGTATGAAAAGGCTGAAAAGCAAATTAACGAGGTTTTTCGGTTGGCGCAGCGATATGGCATGAAAGCGGTAGCTCTCTGGCAAAATACGAATTTAGGCCATCTCGCTTTGGCACAGGGAAATTACGCTGCCGCCACACACCATTACCGGCAAGTTCTCGGCTCTGACGCGGGAGAAGAGACAATAAAGGAAGCGCTGCTGGGAGCGGCGACAGTGATTGCTGCATCAAGCTCTCCTAAAAAGGCCGCCTCGCTGCTGCCCGCCATACAATATGTAAAGAATGCGTTCCCGCCATTTGAAAAGGAACTGCACGAAAATCTGGTCACAGCGCTGCCTGCCGTCTTATCTGAGGAGGAGTGGCGAGCGGCGCAAGCGCAGGGAGAAGCGATGACGCTGGACGAGGCGGCTTCCTGGGCAAGCGTCTGCTTGCCCAGGCCCGAAAACCGGGCGCAGTTGACGAGGGTTTCGCCTGCGTGATATGAGTTGAAAATGCAGCCGCGGTATCCTTGCCACGCCAGCGTAAATTCGGTTAAGGACGCCGCAGTTGCAATCGAAATGAAACACACCCAAATGAAATAAACCCCTTGCCTGGCCGTCCTGCAAATGGCGAAGACCATTCCCGAGATTTCTTTTGCGAACATTTTGCGAACTCGTTGCCTTAAACTAACGGTAATGACAGGTTTTGGGTCGGATGGATTATTATTGGGTGGAAAATGAGCGTGAGAGACTCATTTCCGTCAAGTTCAAAATTAAGGAGAGAGAACTGATGAAACGTACACTTATTGCTTTATTTCTTATCCTGGCGCTGGCGTTGGCTGCCTGCGGTGGCTCGGACACGGGCAGTGAACCGGCTGTGGAACCTACGGCCGTAGAAGCCCCCGCTGAAGAAGCCGAAGCCCCCGCCGAAGAACCGGCTGAAGAAACCCCAACAGAAGCCCCGGCCCCAACGGAAGCCCCGGCTCCTACTGAAGAACCGGCCGCTGAAGAAGAAGCCCCGGCCGAAGAAGCCGCCGCCGATGACGGCCTGCCCAACGTCCTCAAAGTTGCTTCCACCGCCAACATCACCACTTGGGACCCGATCAAGTCCTTCTCTACAGAAGCGCTTTATCTGGCTAACTTCTACGAACCGCTTTTGCGCGTCAATCCCCCCGATGCTGCCGAGAAGTTTACGCCTCTGTTAGCCGAAAGTTGGGAAGTAAGTGACGATGGCCTGACCTGGACCTTCCATTTGCGCGAAGGCGTTACCTTCCATGATGGCGAACCGCTCACGGCCGATGCCGTCAAACAATCCCTTGAAGCCGCCGCCGAACGGGCTGGCGCCTCATTCATCTGGTTCCCGCTGGAAAGCATCAATGCGGTGGATGATTTAACCGTGGAAATCGTCACCAGCTATCCGGCTTCAGTGGACCTGATTGCTTCCTCGCTGTACGGCGCCTGGATTGTCAGCCCGAAGGCTTTAGCAGCGGCTGCCGCCGATGAAACCTATTTTGAAGCAGGTGTTGAAGCTGGCACCGGCCCCTACATGCTGGAATCTTACACCCCCGATCAGGAAGTGCTGATGACCGCTTACGAAGATTATTGGGGCGGTTGGGAAGACAACCAGTACGACAAAGTATTGGTGCAAATCGTGCCGGAAGCTGTGCAGCAGCAGCAAATGCTGGAAGGCGGCGAGGTTGACCTGGCTCTGCGTATTCCGCAGGAAAATTACGCCACCTTTGCCGACCGGGAAGGTTATACGCTGATCAGCGAACCGGCTTTCTTCAACTACGTCGGCTTCTTTAACACCTTGCGCCCCCCGCTGGACGATGTGAAAGTGCGCCAGGCTTTGTCCTACGCTATTCCCTATCAAGACATCATTGATGTAGCTACGTTTGGTCAGGCAACACAGGCTCGCGGCGCAGTTCCGGCCGGCGTGTGGCCTTATTCCGAAGAGGTCAACCAATACAGCCAGGATTTGGAGAAGGCCAAAGAACTGTTAGCCGAAGCCAGTTACCCGGACGGCGGGTTTGACCTGCGCTTGACGTATGCGGCCGAAAACAGCACTGAAGAGCGGTTTGCGCCGCTGATTAAAGACGCTTTTGCCGAATTGGGTGTGAACGTGGGAATTGAACCGATTCTGTTTAACCAGCAGTGGGAAGAAGCGAAGACGGACCCGGAAAACGCGCAGGATATGTTCCTCTTGTTATACTGGCCTACTTACAGCGATGCCGGTACAGATAACTTGTGGTCCATGTTC
>JAJRTP010000133.1 GCA_024278255.1 Chloroflexota bacterium
ACCAACGTCATCCGCCACGACGATTACACTGAAGTCATCACAGAAAAACGCACCTTTCAGGCCAAAACCCTGATTGCCGCCGATGGCTCCCGCAGCTTCATCCGGCGGCGGCTGAAATGGCCGGGGCAGTCCCACGTCGCCCGCCTCATCGAAGTGCTGACGCCAGAAGATGCCAGCACCCAACCGGAATTTCAGGATGGGGTGGCCCTTTTCGATTTCACCCCCATGACAACGCACAATTTACAAGGCTACTATTGGGATTTCCCCAGCTTTGTCAACGGCCAGGCCTACATGAACCGGGGCGTCTTCGACAGTCGCGCCCACACAAACAAGCCCAAAGCGGATTTGAAGGCTATCCTGCGCGATGAACTGGCCCAACGCGGCCTCAATCTGGATGATTACAAGTTAAAGGGGCACCCCATTCGCTGGTGGGATGACAGCGGCCCGCTTTCACTGCCGGGCATCATTTTAGTGGGGGATGCAGCCGGGGCGGATCCGCTGGTAGGAGAAGGCATTGCTTTTGCTCTGAAATACGGCACAGTGGCCGCCCAGGCTATCAATGACGCTTTTGCCCACCAGGATTTCAGTTTTGCCACGTATAAGGAGATGGTGCTGGCTGACGGCCTGTTTACCCAATTGCGCACCCGCACCCGCCTGGCCCGGCTGGCTTACCAGTTACGCTATCCGCTGGTAGCCCGCACTGCCTGGCGTATTGCCCCCCACGTCATCAAGCGGACGCGCTGGCGCGACCCCGATTACGTACCCACTATTCCGCTAAGTCAGTCGGGTAGTCAGTTAGTCAGGTAGTCAATTAGTCGGGTAGTCGACTAGTCCGGTAATCTATTTGACTACCCGACTACAGAACTACAAGACTATCCGACTAATGTGGACGGCCGTAAAGCCACCAATACTTTTCCTGAGGATACGCCGGTTTCCAGTCGGCCGGCCAGACGAATTCGCCCTTTTGCCAATGGGTACGCAAGCCTTTGTCAAATGCTTCAATCGTTTCCGTCAAACCGCCATCTAGCCGGTAGGGTGGTGTTTGCAGCCGGTCTAGCAAGGCAGTTATCATCGCCCGGTTGGTAACGGCCGTTTCGTAATTAATTCCGGCAACCTTTGGCTCTTGGCGCATATCATCCAGATACCGGCCCCACTGCCGGGCACGAACGCCTAATTCTTCCTGGGCGCGCTGCTCAAAACGCACCACCTTGCCTTCGAGGGCCTGATTGTATTGGGCTACGGCCGTGTCCAGCCGCGCCTGCTCTGCTGCATCCAGCAAATCCCGCAAAGCCAACAATCGATATTCCCGCATTAAATAGCCGCCCAAAGTCAACATCGGCATCTGAGCCTCACTCATTTTCCAGTAAAGCACATCACTACGCAGATATTCATCCATATCTGCGGCCATCGCTTCCAAAATGTCCAAATCTTCGCGCAGCCTTTCCACGCCACTTCTCATTTTATAGCCTCCTATATTTTGTTTAAGGAAAACTGCTCCCAATAAGCTATAATAACGCTTCATGCTTATTGGAACAGGTTATTATTGATAGTATATTACCATTATATAAACAAAAGGTCTGAATAATGTCATCAATTAGACGGGCAACTATCCTGAAATTGGCCGCAATGGCCCACGAAATGAATTTAGACGTGATGAGCGGGCCATTGGTGCGTCAGGCAAACGGCCGTTGGACTATCGGCCACGACGATCTGATGAGCTGGCTGGAAGAACACAGCGGCCAAGAACTGGTCTTCGTCATGGGCACGATGACGGATGAACAACGCCTGGAAACGCGCACTTGCCGTACCTGCGGCCGTGATTATACCGGTATAGATTGCCCATATTGCCGCGCCAACCGCATCCGGTTACGCGGTCACGCTTAATTTTATTTTCGACACAAACAAAAAAGGTTCCCAATGAAACAAAAACTAACTCTTCTCGTACTCGCTTTACTTTTATTCACACCCTCCCTGGCTTTGGCCCAAACGGATACGCCCACCATTGATCAAATGACGATAGAGATATGGCCTGATTTCGATCAACCGGCCGTCCTCGTCCTGATCACCGGATTTTTTGCCGAAGGCACACCCAACCCTACAGAAGTCACTTTACCGCTGCCGAACGGGGCTGATATTCACGTGGTGGCTACCTTCACGGAGGATAATATCCTGACGGACCAGGGTGTGGAATATACAACCGGCAATAACGAAGTGACTTTCAGCACGCCTGGCACCGGCTTTCGCCTGGAATATTATGTGCCGTATGAAACTCTGGGCAATCAACGCTCGTTTAATTACACGTGGCTGGCCGACATGCCGGTGAATGACTTAACCTTGATGGTGCAGGAACCGTTTGCCGCTACCAGCCTGACGACGAATCCTACGGCCGTAAACGTCAGTGAGAAGAACGGCCTGACATACCATTCCCTGCCGCCGCAGCCAGTTCCCGCGGGCACACC
Organism: Chloroflexota bacterium; assembly: GCA_024278255.1. Lineage (GTDB taxonomy): Bacteria > Chloroflexota > Anaerolineae > Promineifilales > Promineifilaceae > JAJRTP01. The sequence goes on from JAJRTP010000133.1 coordinate 2,460, forward strand.
TCTTTCCGTAGATGTCACTTACACGATGTCTTCTCCCCAACTGACAGTAGACAGCCAGGTTCCGGCGGATACGGCCGTAACCAACCCGGAATCTGCTCCGGCCGCAGCTTCTTCCACCTCCTTTTTAGATGACATCAACTGGCCTCTGGTACTGGCCGGCGCCGGATTGCTGCTCATCATCGCCGCCGTCATCTGGCAAATTGCCAGCAGTCGCTCCAACAAAAAACGGCCGGTCAAACCCAAACGTCAGGCCGAATCCACCAAAAGCCCAAAGACTGCCGCCAAATATTGTCATGAATGCGGTCAGCCATTACAGGCGGGAGATAAATTTTGCCGGGAGTGTGGTACGGCCGTTAAAAAATAACCCCCCAACCACGCATAAAAAAAGCCCGGCAGTCAGCCGGGCTTTTTAGCATCTTCAATTTACTCTCAACTACTCGCCCATCAAGTAAGACAAAATATCAGCCATATCCTGCGGATTCGTACTCATCCTGAAAGCAAAATCACCAGGCATCAAGCTGGGGTCTGTACAAGGCCCCGTCGGACAATCAGGCGCAATAAATGCGTTCGGGTCTAAAATAGAGTGGTACACATATTCCATAGCTGATTGACCTTCCACGCGGGTCGCACCCGTTTCCGCAATGTCACCCAGCCAGGGACCGACTGCGTTAGAACCTTCCTGATCCGGCATACCATGACAGGCATTACACCCCAGATTCAGGTAAACATCCGCCCCTGCTTCTGGATCGCCTGCCTGCACATCATCCATAGCCATGAACTCGTCTACAGTGTCCGGCCAGGCAAACGACGAAGGTTCCTGAGCGCAAAATTCTTCATCACCCCAATTCAGGATAAATAAAGTCACATTCTTGATTTGATCCGGACGTAAAGGACCGCCAAATTGATCCAGCCAAGCCGGCATCAATGTCCCGGAACGCCCTGATGAGACCGTTCGCTCAATATACTGGAATTTGGTTCCCTCCCAACCCAAATCAACAATACGTTGAGAAGGTTCGCCGCAAACCAGAAAATAACTGTTCAATGGCAATCCTTTACAAGGAATCGCCTCGCCAGACCCGGCATCATAACATTCTTCAGCTTGCCCATTTACACCGTGGCAGGTAGCACAATTTGCATCAAAAATCTGTCCACCCGTCTCAATAGACCGGCCCACAAAAGCGCCTGTACTCTCATCCAGGCGTGCCGGTTCTCGCAGAGCAGCATACCCCAATACGATCATCGTTAACATGAAAGCTATTGTTCCAATTGCAACCTTAACTTGCATTTGCCTATCCTCTTATTTCCGTAATCGGGCAACAAACGACCGACTACTATTTATTATTGTCTGCTTCTAAACAAAACTAACAATCTTTGTTCAGGAAACGACATTCCTCTGTGTAGCCCGATGTTTCATTACGATAGGAATAAATAGAATCACCAGAGTCAATCAAAAACTCACCGGGGTTCTCTGGGTCCTCTACCAGATAGAACAATGTCAATTTAACCATATCGCTCTGTCGCTGAGTAATACGCAGTTCAGCATAGGGATCAGGCATTGCATCATTCGTGAAATGGTTGGCATATTTTGCCCCTGCTCCAGTTTGCGTTACCTCACATGGCTCCCATTCGATTGGCAAATTGGGGTTCCCATTGAGTGTACAGCTGTACCGGGACATGCCTTCTTCAAAAGCAGCCAAGGCATTGGTCAACCACGGGTTCCCTTCGATCTCCTGCCCTGGCAGGTAAACGCCGGGTGTCAGATATTCATAAGGGACACCCTTCATGATATTATTCCCTTCCTGCGGCATCACCTCTTGAGATACTTGCAGTTCTGGTGAGCTTTGTACCCGAAATTCCGGTGTTCCCATCCAATTGGATACTAACATGAAGGCAATAAAAAGGAAGGCAACCGTAAAACCCACCCGCCGGTCTGCATAACGCCGGCTTTTGCCTACTTCTACATAGGGCATCACGATGAAGGAAACCAGAAGTAAGGGGATAAAGCCAACGACTAATGTTTTATCCGCCAGTTTTAGCCAACCCTGTGACCAGGCTAAGTACCACGGAGCTACTACATGCAAAGGTGTGACGACTGGATCAGCATGATGTTCCAGCGGCGCATCCCAAAACCATAGTGAGCCTACTGTTAACAACAAAATTATCAAAGCCGTCCACATCAACTCATTGGTCAGAATGTCCGGTGTGAAGTAAGTCCGTTCGGCTTTCGGCACGCGCTTGGCTGTATCATCACCTATCTGTTCCCGGCTGGGTGGTAGAGAAATGCCATACAACACAACCTTGTAGTAATGGACAAAGAAAAAGATGCCCAAAATAAGTGGGAGTAACAAGACGTGGAACAAATACCAACGCAATAAACCAGCCGCTCCCAAAGCTGGAGCGCCTTGCAAAATCAACAAAATAGTCTCATTAACAACAGGTGGCGCTGGTGCAGCTTCCGCACCAGAAAGGAATACGGTTAGCGCCCAATAAGCCAACTGATCCCAAGGCAATAAATAACCACTAAAACTGAGCAAGGCTGTCAGCGTAATGAGAAGCATACCGGTTACCCAGGTAAATTGACGTGGTTTCTTATAGCTTCCGGTCAGGAAAGTTCTAAGCATATGTAAAGCAACGACTAAAACCATAACCTCGGCGCCCAGGCGGTGCATGTTACGCATCAACTGGCCTAAAGGCACGTTGCTCAAGATGTTCCACATATTGCCATAAGCAAGCAAGGGGCTTGGTGTGTAAAAAACCATCAGCAGAATACCGGTGATAGTTTCCCACACAAACATGAATGTAGAAAGCCAACCCAGGCGGAATGTAGGATAAATATGGGTAACTTCGGTATGGTAAAAACTGGGCCGAATATGGAACCAGAAGCTGTCAGCGTGAGGCCGTAAACGCGGGTTGGGACGGCGTGGTGCATCACCGCGCAAGGCGGCACGAATATCGCTGATATTCATACCGGCGGTCAGCCGCTCAACCGCTTCATCAGCTTTGGCAATGGTGGCTTGTTTTATCCCCATTTCACTGACTTGCTCAAAAAAGGTAGCCATTCTCTACTCCTTCTTAATGTTTAATTACGCTAGGGGCAATTACCGGCAAAATCGCATAACAACGTCTGTGATGGGCCTAGTTTGCGCGCCCCAGTATTTACACTGATAAAAGCTGCTCCATCGGGAATAGGCACTGGTTGATAGAAATCATCCACGAGGGGTGATTCGGAACCAGGAATTGGATTTTTATCGATGTCCAGAAATTGCATAGCAAATCTATCCAAAGTACGCGGAGCCGGTGATTCAATACGACGGCCGTCCAGCCGATATTTGGAACCGTGACAAGGGCACTCAAACCGATTATTCGCCGGAATCCAGGGATAAATACAACCCAGATGTGTACAAACTTTGTAGATAGCAGCAACCCCCACCATTTCCGGCGGGTCTTCCGGGGCCGGTTGGAATAAATCGTTAGGATCATTAGAATCCAGATTGACCAGCCAGAAACGGCCGTCGGCAAAATTGTTAGGCGGAGCATTCACACCGGGAATAGACTCAAGGGGGAGAATAAAATTACCACCAAACTCGCCTTCACGGAACTTGGGTAACAAAAACCATATCAAAAGGCCGGCTGATTGCGCAGCCAGCAAAGCAATGGATGCGCCCCATATATAATACAAAAACTCTCGTCTTGTTATGCCACCGGTTTTTTCTTCGGTGCCAATCGCTGCATCTGCCATACGGCACTTCTCCTGATTCGATTATACTAATCGTTACGAAAATTCTTCCACCAGATAGTAGTAATGTCTACATATGAAGACAGACACACAGATGTGTGCTTTTTATCACAAGCGGGATTATAACAAAATGTTAAGGGATAACAAGGGAAATATCTGCAAAAAAAACGAGCGGCCCGATCCAATTTACCACAGAAAAACAACAACTGCAGCGCGATTTGGCGCATCGCTCCACAACATACTATCTGTTTGAAAGTAGGGGATAAAAGGACAACTGTGATGGGCGCTGAGAGACTCGAACTCCCGGCCTCTTCGGTGTAAACGAAGCGCTCTAACCAACTGAGCTAAGCGCCCATATCAATGGCAAAGATTATACCGCCTGCTACGTTGTATGCAAATTATGCGTCAGGTGACACCGGAAACATTCCCCCAACGCATCTATATACGCGGCAACATAATACTCTGCTGATGTTGGTATTTCCCTTGCCGATCTGCATACGAGATTTCACAAATCTCATCCGACTCAAAAAACAACACCTGAGCAATCCCCTCATTCGCGTAAATGCGGGCTGGCAACGGCGTGGTATTGGAAATTTCCAACGTCACATATCCCTCCCATTCCGGCTCAAACGGCGTCACATTCACAATCAGACCGCAGCGAGCATACGTAGATTTTCCCACACAAATAGTCAGCACGTTACGGGGAATCTTAAAGTACTCCACCGTCTGGGCCAAAACAAAAGAATTAGGGGGAATGACACAAATCTCTCCTCTATAATCAACAAACGATTTAGAGTTAAAATGCTTGGGGTCTACCACGGCCGAATGCACATTCGTGAAAATCTTGAATTCATCACTTACCCGAATATCATAACCATAAGAAGAAAGCCCATAAGAAATGACCCCGTCCTTAACCTGTCCATTAACAAACGGCGAAATCATCCCCTCCTGTTCCGCCATCCGCCTAATCCAACTATCTGATTTAATCATATACACCTTCCTCTCCTAAACATTACATAACATCGGGCGCGCTCATGCCCATTAAATCTAACACCAGAGCAAACAATTCCTGGGCAGCCCGGTAAAAACGCAAACGGGCTAACCGCAGCGGCTCAGGTACTTCAGAATGCAGCACCCGGCAAGATTCATACGCCGGATGGAAAGCCGCCGCTAAATCATACGCATAAAAAGCCAGATGATGTGGCTCACAATTGTCCACCACCAACTCAATGACCTCGGACAGTTCCAACGCTTTGCGCAAGAAATTGAGTTCTTGCTCATGCCTCAGCAAACTGGAATCACCGGCCTGCCAGGCATCTGGATCGTAGCCGGCAGCCGCCCATTTACGGAAAATACCGGCGCAGCGCACGTGGGCGTTTTGGATGTAGTAAACCGGATTTTTATCCGATTTCTCAATCGCCAAATCCATATCAAATTCAATGGGGCTGTGTCCGGAGCGGGAAATCATAAAGTAGCGGATGGGGTCAGCGCCTACTTCTGCCTCCAGTTCGTCCAGCGTGATAAAGGTGCCGGCGCGGGTACTCATCTTTACTTCCTGCCCGCCCCGGATGAAGGAAACGATTTGATGCAGGACTGTGCGTACAAAAGAAGTGTCGTAGCCCAGCGCCTGAACACCCATGAGTACCTGGGGCGCGGTAGCGTGGTGATCCGGCCCAAAAATATCTACCACCAGATCAAAACCGCGCTGCGCTTTGTCCCAATGGTAAGCAATGTCCGGCATCCGGTAAGTGGGTTCACCAGTGGATTTGACCAGGACGCGGTCTTTGTCGTCGCCGAATTCGGTGGTCTTGAACCATTGTGCCCCGTCTTTTTCGTAGACGCACCCTTTTTCGCGCAGGATTTCCAGCGCCTGCCATACTTTGCCCGTCTCATACAGGCTTTGCTCCCGGTAGTACACGTCAAATTCGATGTTGATACTTTTCAGGCTGGCTTTTTGCCAGGCGGAGATGCGATCTTTGGCGCAATCGGCGAAATATTTGACAGGTTCATCAATCAGGCTTTCACCATGTTCGCCCCATAATTCCCGGGCAATGTCGGTGATGTA
>JAJRTP010000134.1 GCA_024278255.1 Chloroflexota bacterium
ACTGATTACTGAAAACTGATTACTGATTACCGTCTCTTGTGCTATACTTCCCCGCCATGAGAATAAGAAGAAAGGACACAAAAGTGAAGCTAAAAAATCATAAGGCCATCGCCCGAATGCGGGAATCGGGCCGTCTGGTAGCCGAGTGTTTTCAACTCCTGGAAGAAAACATCAGGCCCGGCGTTAGTCTGCGCGAATTAGACCAGATTACCGAAGCGCTCATCCGGGAGCGGGGCGCGAAACCACTCTACAAAGGGTACCGGGGCAGCGGCAAAGACCATCCCCCTTTCCCCGGCGTGATTTGTGCCTCGGTCAATCAGGAAATTTGCCACGGTCTGCCCAACGGCCGTTTCCTCAAAGAAGGAGACATTATCGCCATAGATATTGGCCTGAAATACAAAGGGTATTGTGGAGACGCCTGCTACACCTTCCCGGTGGGCCGCATTTCACCGCGGGCGCAGCGTTTACTGGATGTAACTCAGGAATGTTTACGGGTGGGCATTGAAGCGGCTCAGCCGGACGGCTATCTGAATGATATTGGCCGGGCCATCAATGATTATGCCGACAGCCAGGGGGTGTCTGTGGTGGTGGAATGGGGCGGGCACGGTATCGGCCGTTCCCTGCATGAGTCCCCTTCCGTGTCGCACGTGCGTCAGAAGGGGCAAGGGATGAAGCTGCGGCCGGGTATGGTCTTTACCATTGAGCCGATGATAAACCTGGGCCAGCCGGATTGGGTTTTGCTGAAGGATGGCTGGACAGTGGTCACGACGGATGGTTCACTGTCGGCGCAGTATGAACACACGCTGGCTATTACGCAGCAGGGGCCGCAGATTCTGACGAAGTTGTAGCGGCTTCTGCGGCCGTTTCTTCCGGCCACGGGTCCAGTTTGAACAATTTGCAATAAAGATAACGGCCAATCACCGCAGCGGAGCCTAATACGGGGATGATAATCAAGGCCATCAAAATGCCCCCCAGTGCCAAAGAGGCCACAATAGCCACAAACACAACCGCTGGATGAATCTTGAGATGGTGGGACATAATACGCGGTCGCAGCCAGATGTTTTCTAAGGCTTGAATCCCGCCAAATACTGCCACGACGATCAAGACAAAAAGCTCGTTGGATATAGGCAAAACGGTTGATCCGGCAAACAAGGCCACTATAACCGCCCCAAGCGTCACTAACACCGGGCCAACTGTGAGCAGCACATCAAATACGGCTACAAACACGCCAAAGATCAACGCCCCTGGCAAGCCAATCAAAAGCGCGGCCGTTCCCGTCAAAAATCCCACAATCAGAGAAAGACGCAATTGGCCGTGCAGATACCGGTTCCACACTCGGGTCACCTGGGCGTATAGGCGGCGCACATCGGAACCATAATCAGGCGGCGCCCATTTGAACAGCCAGTTGCGCAGTTTGTCCCAATCCTTTAGCAGATAAAATGTCGTGATGAGGACAACCAAAATCCAACCGACATTGGCTGAAGTAGCTTGCAACAGTTGAAACACCAGGTCTGGACGCACAAAGTCTGTGATGATGCTGCCATTTTCCGGGAATAGGGTGTTGAGGTGTATTTCCATGCCCAGGATATTGAAGGAAATGGCATACAGTTGTTCCTGAAGTTGGCTGACTATTGCTTGGATTTGCTGCACGAAAGCCTGCATTTGGTCTGCGTAAAACTGTACTAAAATGACGCTGGCCAAGATGAGACCGCTTAAAGAGAGTAGATAGACAATGACAATGACCCAGGAACGTTCCAGTTTGGCCCGTTTGTTGACAAAGGTGACCAGAGGGTTCAGGATATAGGCCAACAGGGCAGCAATAGCCAGGGGGCCGAGCAGCGCTCTGGAAATGTAGAGAAACCAGACTGAAAATATCAGAATCAGGATGAAGACCAGATAGCGGGTGGAGCGACTCCATTCTTTACTCATTTACAAATCTCACAAGAACATTTTTTTAGCAAGAGTATCATAGCAACAATTATAGTATCATGGCATTATAGCTGAATTTAGTGGTTATCGTCATCTACGTTTTTGGAGGAGATAGGTTGCGCCAGGTTATAATACACTTGTTTGTCTGGCAGCGTTGTCAAAATGAATGGTACTTGAGGAGACGAAACTTGATGTGGCTTTATTTATCACAAGGTTTGTTGTTGGGGGGCACGGCCGCAGCCCAGCCGGGGCCGTTTCAGGCGTATTTGCTGGCGCAAACATTGCAAAATGGCTGGCAGCGCACTTTGTGGGCGGCATTTGCGCCGTTGATTAGTGATGGCCCCATCATTTTTTTGGTGCTGCTGGTGCTGACGCAGGTGCCGGCTGGGTTCCTGACCGGTTTGCAGGTGGCTGGCGGTTTTTTTCTCATTTATCTGGCGTACAAGGTGTTTGTGGCTTTCCGCACGGCCGATTTCAGCCAGCCGCCGCCCCCTTCTGCCCGCACCAATATTTTTGAGGCAGCGATGATGAATGCGCTCAGTCCCGGCCCTTACATCTTTTGGGCGACGATTGCCGGGCCGATTTTGTTGAGCGGCTGGCGGCAGTCGGCCGGGCACGGCATGAGCTTTCTTCTGGGGTTTTATGGCACGCTCATTGGTGGGTTTATGGCTTTTATCGCTCTTTTTGCCGCTGCCCGCCGTTTGGACCCTACAATCAGCCGGCTGCTGACTATTTTTTCGGCCGTGGCGATGATGGGGTTTGCTTTGTTCCAGTTTTGGCAGGCGGGGATGAGTTTGGCCGGGTAGGGGGGAGTGTCTGAGCAGTGCCGGGCACGGGGTAAACTCTCCTGGTTATTACAGGTTTGATACCCCGTGCCCGGTACTGATTTCTTCAAAGACCTTGACAAATGAAGTGTGTTAGATTATCATCTAATAAGTTAGACAGTAATCTAACTGGCTAGATGATAATCTAATAATCCGCATTCGTTACTACCAATTCCGCATTTGTTTTTTTATCGCACCCACTGCCTGGCGGATTGACCGTTGAGGGATTCTCTAAGCCTGCCACGATCTGGCAAGTGAAGCCCTGAAGGAGACAGACGACCCATGTTTATTTCTCAGAATACAACATTGACCAACGCGCATCATGATCATTTTACGGACAGACATTATCAGGAGAATGGTGAGGTTTCTAATTTGGCTGGGGACACGGCCGTATCCACCCATCTCTCGCTGCGGGACAAAGCCTTGCTCAAAAGCGGCTCCTTGTTTATTGCCATCGGTAAAGGGTTGCAGAAACACGGCCGTCCTGCCACTCGTCATCCCCGGTTCGCCAAATGAGGGGTACGGCCGTATTATTTGATTCATTACTCAAGAAGTTCAACTTCTCAAAGAAGTTGAACTTCTAAATGGAAAAAATAATCACGTGATAGGAGAGAAAACATGACCCAACTTAATCTGCAAACCCGGCAAGTAGGCCCTTGGGGGATGAACACCTACGCCCTCATCTGCCCGGAAACCAACCAGAGTGTCCTCATTGATCCCGGCGATGATCCGGACACCTTGCTGGAAATGTTAGGCGACAGCCAGCCCATTGCCATCTTGCTGACCCACACCCACATTGACCATATTGGTGCGCTGGACGAAATGCGTCAGCGCCTGAATGTTCCGGTAGTAGGCAATGACGGCCCCCATGAACCGCTGGGCAAAGACGTAGGACTGGATCAGGTTTTACGGGATGGAGATACTTTTACCGTAGGGCAGCACACGTTGCGTATTTATTATGCCCCTGGCCACATCGGCGACCAGATTTGTTTTGCCATTGAAGATGATCACCGCATTGTGGTGGGCGATACAATTTTTGAGGGCGGCCCCGGCCGCACCTGGTCGGCCGAAGGGTTCCAGACGACTTTACAAACGCTGCAAAACGTGGTGCTGGCCTGGCCGGATGAAACGGTCTGCTATCCGGGACATGGCGATGCTTTCCGTTTGGGTGATGTGCGGACGGCCGTAGCCGCATTCCTGGCCAAAGATCAAGGCGATTTTTACGGGGATGCAGTTTGGGATATGTAAATACAGCATCTTAACTTTGTGA
>JAJRTP010000135.1 GCA_024278255.1 Chloroflexota bacterium
CATCACGCATCACGCAATATGCCTCACGACATCTTCACCACAATATCGCTCAAAATGTCGGCCGCTTCGTCAATGCGGTCGGCCGTGTTGCTCAGGTGGCGGTACACTTCGCGCCGTTTGAGGATTTCTACCATCCCGGCCAAATCTTCCGGCGCGGTGAACAGTTCGGCCAGAGCGCGGCGGTACGCTTTTTCCACCCGCGTTTCCATCTTTTTGGCTTGCATGGCATGGTTGTTGGCGTCGTTGGGGTTGTCTTTCAGGCAGTGCATGGCCAGGAGCAGTTCGTCGGCTCCGTTGTGAATCAGGGTGGCGATTTTCATCATAAAGTCGTTGGTTTCCAGTTGGAACAGAACCAGTTCATCGGTGGTAGTGTAGGCGTAATCTACCACATCATCCAGGTCGCGGGACAGGGCGTACAAATCTTCCCGGTCAATGGGGGTAACGAAGGTGGCGCTTAATGCTTTGACCAATTGGCGGCGTACTTTGTCGGCCTGTTTTTCTACCTGCCGCGTTTCTTTTTTGCGCTGTTTGTTGGGTTCTTCCAGGTAAGTTAAGACCATGCCGGTAGCTTCTACGGCATATTCTGCCTGCTGGATGAGCAAATCGAAGAAAAGGTCTTGCTGGGGATTGAAAAATGTTTTGATTGATTCGAGCATGAGAGTCCTTATTATCAGGTAATGTTGAGTTGGATGATGAGCGCTTGCAGCGCGTAGAAAATGATGGCCGCCATGAGTATGGTGGCCGGGACGGTAAACAGCCAAGCGGCGCCCATTTCGTAAAAGACGCCCCAGCGTACTTTGCTGATGCGCTCGGCAGAACCGACGCCGGCAATGGAGGAGCTGACGGTCTGGGTGGTGCTGACAGGGCCGCCAAAGAGGGCTGCTCCGGCAATAACGGCTGCAGAAGTAGCCTGGGAAGCAAAGCCATGTACAGGCCGGATACGATAAAATTTGTCGCCCAGTTTTTTGATGATTTGCCGGCCGCCCATCAGGGTACCCAGGGCGATGGAAGCGGCGCTGGCGACGATGACCCAAAATGGCACGCTAAATTCAGATTGCAGACCGAGGGCTACCAGTCCCAGGGCGATGATGCCCATGGTTTTTTGAGCGTTATTGGCCCCGTGACTGAGGGCCAGGGATACGGCCGTTACCGTTTGCACGCGCTTGAAAGTGGTGTTGACGTTGGGTGAAGCGCCGCGGGTGAAGAACAGCGTCGAGCGCATGACCAGATAACCGCCGGCCAGCCCCAGAATAGGAGAGATGGCCAGGGCCAGCCCAATCTTGAATAAGCCGGACATTTCCAGAACGGATGGCCCGCTGCTGGCTAAGATGGCGCCCACCAGGCCGCCAATCAGCGAATGGGAGGAGCTGGCCGGGATGCCCCACCGTCCAGTCATTGCCTTCCACAAAATGGCGGCCAGCAGCGCCGCGATGAGTACGGGCACGGTGATGTAGTGCGGGTCGGCAATACCTTTGCCGATGGTGGTGGCCACGGCGACGCCAAAGAGAAAGGGGCCGATAAAGACGGCCGCGCCGGCCAGCAGGAGGATAAGGCGCATGGGCATGGCGCGGGAAAAAATAACTGTAGCGACAAGATTGCCGCTGCCGGTATACCCATCAAAGAAACCAAATGTAAGGGCCAATACGCAAATAACGATGAGAAGAATGGTAGTCACTGTCCTCCTGATTTTACACATCCTGTCAAGACAGCCAAATCTGGATTGACGATTTGGGGTTTTCGCTTTAGGATTCAGTCTTATGATAGCCCAAGTTGATTCCCGTTTTCAACCGCAGCCGCCCCGATTACGGCCGTCGGCCGGTAAGCGTATGCCCTGGAAAAGCGGTGTTTTTATTGGCGGGATGACGGCCGTATTCCTTCTCTGGCTTTTCTACCGCCTGTTCATCCAGCCGGACTGGGTGGCCCATTTGCCCGGCGTTGTGGGTGAGATGCTGCATCTGGCGGAAGCGGCGGGTTTGGTGACGTTGGGCTTGTTGTGGGGCGTCATCTGGCTGCGACGGGGCGGGGTTACGGCCGTCAGTGTGCAGCCGCTGGATTTGGAACAATTATACCATCTCAGCCCGGCGGAATTTGAGCAGTACGTGGCCGGTCTGTTCCGCAAGAAGGGGTATGACGTACAAATGCGCGGCCGCAGCGGGGATTTGGGGGTGGATATATTGCTGACGAAGGCGGACGGCCGTCGGGCCATTGTGCAGTGCAAACGGTACCGCAACAAAGTAGGGCCGGACGTAGTGCGCGAATTGTACGGTACGCTTATACACGAGCAGGCCGATCACGCTTTTCTGGTGACGACGGCCGATATTTCTACTTCTGCCCGCCGCTGGGCTGAGGGCAAGCCGATGACTTTGATTGATGGCGAGGAATTGAGCTATATTGCGGGTGTGATGCGTGAGGCGTGAGGCGTGAAGGTGTGATAATTCTCCTTATCCCCTCACACCTCACCCCCTCACCTTGTCACCCAGTCACCCTGTCATGCAATAGGAGAACATGATGAAAATTCAAGGAAATACATTTCTAATTACGGGGGGAAGTTCTGGTTTGGGATCTGGCTGCGCCCGGCGTTTGGCGGGGCAGGACGGCCGTGTGGTGATTGTGGATTTGAATGCGGAGGCGGGGGAGCAGTTGGCGGCCGAATTGGGCGATAACGCCTTGTTTGTGCAGGCGGATGTGACCAGTGAGGCGGATGTGGGTACGGCCGTGGCCACAGCCCGCGAGCAATTTGGCGCTCTCAACGGGGTCATTAACTGCGCCGGCATTGCCATTGCCGCCAAAGTGCTGAACCGGGATGGCAGTTCGCACGATCTGAATTGGTTTAACAAAGTGATCCAGGTCAACTTGATTGGTACGTTCAACGTGATCCGTCTGGCAGCCCCGACGATAGCCGAAACTGACCCCAACGACGAAGGTGAGCGAGGCGTGATTATCAATACAGCTTCTGTGGCTGTTTTTGACGGGCAGATTGGACAGGCGGCCTATTCTGCCAGCAAAGGCGGTATTGTGGGTATGACGCTGCCTATTGCCCGTGAGCTGGCCCGCTACGGTATCCGTGTAGTCACCATAGCCCCCGGTATTTTTGAGACGCCGATGCTGGCTGGGCTGCCGGAAAAAGCACGACTTTCTCTGGGACAACAAGTGCCATTTCCCTCCCGTCTCGGCCGGCCGGAAGAGTACGCCATGTTGGCCCAGCAAATCATCGAAAACCCCATGCTCAATGGGGAAACAATTCGTTTGGACGGCGCTATTCGCATGGCGCCAAAGTGAAAAGGTGGCAGGTTGCAAGGGGGCAAGTCGCAAGGAACAATTTCCTGGCCAACTACAACTTGCAGCCTGCAACTTGCCCCTTTTGTGGTAACATAACCGTATCTTTATTGTAACGGAGTAAATAAATGACCATTGCAACAACAGAAAAAACCTCTGTTGTAGGAATACGATTTCAAAAGCTGGGCAAACTTTACCATTTCAGAACAGGTCGTCACAAGGATATTGATCCGGGCGATTATGTGCTTGTAGAAACCAAACGCGGCCGTCAGTTAGGACAGGTTATCAGCTATATTGACACAACCAAAGCGCACCGGAAGAAAGGGATGCGCTCTGTGGAACGGAAGGCCACGCCGCGGGATATGGTGATGAAGCAGGTGTGGGAATCTCAAGAACTGGACGCGCTCATCACTTGCCGGGAAATGGCCGCCAAAATGGGCCTGGATGACGCCAAGTTTGTTAAGGCTGAATACAGCTTTGACGGTTCCTGGCTGACAATTCATTATTCCACGGAAAATAAGAATCTGAATATCCGCGCTTTGCAGAAGGCGTTGGGCAAGCGGTTTAATACCCGTATTGAGATGCACCTGATCGGGCCGCGGGACGTGGCGAAAATTATGGGCGGCTACGGCGCTTGCGGCGTGCCCCGCTGCTGTTCTACATTTTTAACGGAGTTTAGCCCTATCTCTATTCGTATGGCTAAAGCGCAGGGGATTTCTTTGAGTCCACAGGAGATTACGGGCATGTGCGGCCGTTTGCGCTGCTGCCTTGTCTACGAGTATGAGCAGTATGTGGAGGCGAAGAAGACGCTGCCCAGAGTGGGTAAGCGGATTGGCACGCCTTACGGTGAGGGTAAAGTCCGGGATGTGCGGGTTTTACGCGAATCTGTGGTCGTGGAAGTGGAAGGGGAGAGCGGCGGCCGTCGGGAGCGGCATGAGGTTTTCAAGCATGAGATCGTGCCTTTAGAGGAACTGCGAGCTTTGCAAAAGAAGGCCGAAGCGGGCTGCTCTAAACATGAAAACGGTGGCTGCGATTGTGGGGCCAAGACGGCGGAATCTTAAAGAGTTTAACCGCAGAGGCGCGGAGGGCGCAGAGATTTCTCTTGTTGAGATTTCTTAGCGTTCTTTGCGCCTCTCTGCGGTTATAAGGCAGAATGGACATAGTGAATAAAGGTCGTGAGGAAGCGTGGGGCCTGGTTTGTGAATATGTGCAGGATGCCGGGCTGCGGCGGCATATGCTGGCGGTGAGTGCGGCGATGCGTTTTTATGCGGAGAAGTTAGGCTCTGACCCCGATTATTGGGAAACGGTGGGACTGCTGCACGATTTTGACTGGGAGATTCACCCGGATTTGGACCGCCATCCCATTCAGGGGGCGGTGATTTTGCGGGAACGGGGCTGGGACGAGGAAACGATCCGGGTGATTTTGTCGCATTATACGGCGGGCACGGCCGTAGAGCGGGAAAAGCCCATAGATTTTGCCCTGCTGGCCTGTGATGAAATTACGGGTCTGATTATTGCCACGGCGCTGGTACGGCCGTCCAAAGACATCCGCGACGTCAAACTAAAATCCATCCGCAAAAAATGGAAGGATAAACGGTTCGCCGCCGGGGTAGACCGGGAACACGTGATTGAAGTGACCAACGATTTTAGCCTGGTTTGCTTTGACGGCCGTCTCGATTTGTGGGATCACATTGCCAATGTACTTGCTGCCATGCAGGCAGATGCGGAACTTTTGGAGTTGGACGGGAGATGGGGCAATTAATGGCTGGTATGTAGTTGGAAGTTGGCAAGCAAGCTTCCAGGTTCGGCAATGATTTTTCTGTGCCGCGCCGCATGAATCTCTTATTCGTTGGGCAACAACTCTCCGTGAACCGACAAAGAGCTAAAAAAGAAGGAATTTGAAGATGTTGCACAATCAGAAATATCCAAGGCTCGACTGTCATGGCTTTTTAGAACGCGCCTTTATATGGCTGAAATTAGGTCAGGATAATGAGCTCTTTTACGCTGCTCTTGAGTTGCGTTTCACTTTTGAAAAACTGATGATTAAACACGGAAATGTGTCCACAAATTATTCTAGAGACTTTTTGAAATCTAACTGGAAACCTAAGAAATTACGGAATCGTCTGATTGATGAGTTCAAATCACGTTTGGATCTCAAGAAAGCATATAAATTTACGCTCGACCCAACAAGAGATGCTTCTACAATGGGGTACTACCTCCCAATATCTGACGATCTTTTTGTCTTTTATGGACAACTCAATAACTATCTTCACGCACAATGGGCTATAAACATGTTTTCGCCTACTTCGGATTGGTATAAAGATACGTACACTTTTCTTTCTGGTTTCGCTGACAAGTTAATTCCTCACGCAAGCCCGGAGAATTCACTGGACTATCTTAGTATTCCAAATATTCAAATCGAAGAAATGGAGTTCCAGCAACTAGAACAAATTCTTCGAGACACGTTACCAAGAATCCAAGGCTGATTTGTACCATGAAACGGCACAAACTGCCTAACAATGCTTGCAGCGGACAGGCGAGATCAGGGCTCGTTTAAGTCATTCTTATTGGCCAACCAGTTCGCTCGACCCGCCTGCCGGTGAAGCAATCGTTAGTCAAGACGAAACTGTAACTCCTTGTTGTTTTAGGGGTACCAGGGACTTTAGTAAGATAATATCACCCCAACAATTTTTCCAAACGATCTACATATCCGGCCAAAATGCCGAAGGTTGTTTCTACGGGTTCGGGAGAAGTCATGTCCACACCGGCCAATTTGAGGGCGTCCAGGGGGTAGAGGGAGCCGCCCGCTTTGAGGAAGGCCAGATAGTTTTCGGCGGCCTGGGGACGGCCGTCCAGAATCCCTTTGGCCAGCGCGTGCGCGGCGGAAATCCCGGTAGCGTACTGGTAAACGTAAAAATTGCTGTACAGGTGGGTGTGGAACAGCGCCCAGGTAATCCCCAATCGTTCCCGGTCAATCTCCACCGCCTCGCCAAACCCCTCGCTGAACAGGTCAGCCATCAGGTTGATGAGGGCGTCGGCGTTTAATGCTTCGCCCCGCTCCACGCGCCGGTGAATTTCCAGTTCAAAGCGGGCCAGCGTAGGCATGATGAAGAAGTAACGGTGAAAGTTGGCCATCGCTTCCTCAATCACGGCAATCTGGAAATCGGGATCGTCATGTTCGGCCAGCAGGTGGGCGCGCACCATCGCCTGGTTGAAGTTGGAGGCGACTTCGGCCACAAAGAGGCCGTACCAACTGTACACCAGCGGCTGGTTTTGCCAGGTGTACCAGGAGTGCATGGAGTGGCCCAGTTCGTGCGCCAGCGTGCTGAGGCCGAACAAGTCGTCGCTGTAGCTCATCATGATGAAAGGGTGTGTGCCGGGGCCGCCGGAAGAAAAAGCGCCCATCCGCTTGCCTTTATTAGGGTAAACGTCTACCCAACGTTCTTCCAGGGTGCCCTGCTTGAGGGTTTCGGCGTATTCGTCGCCCAGAGGCCGCATTCCTTCGGTTATCCAGGCTACGGCCGTCTCATAAGGCACGTCCGGCGGATTGGCAGTGAGGGGCGCTTTCACGTCATAAAGATGCAGCTTTTTCAACCCCAACGCACGGCGGCGGATTTCCCAGTAGCGGCGCCAGGTAGGCAGGTTTTTCTTGTAGGTCTCGATGAGATTGGTGAATACCTCGGTGGGGATAAAGTTGGCGGAAAGGGCAGCGTCCAACGAATCTTCGTAGCGGCGCACGCGGGCAAAGAAGACGTCCCGCTTGACGCCGCCGGAGAGGTTGTTGGCCATGCTGTTTTTCAGGGCTAGGTGGGCGTCGGCGTAATGTTCCCAGGCGGTGCGGCGCACTTCCGGGTCGGCGTGGCCCAGAAGCTGGCCGATGGTGCCCTGGGTGATTTCGTAACTTTCGCCGCTGCTGTCTATGGCCGGCTTGAATTTGAGGTCGGCGTTGGCCAGGACGCTGTGGGTGGCTACGGCCGTTTGCAGCGGGTCCTGCACTAATCCCAAAACCTCTTCCACTTCAGCCGAGCGGATGTGGGCTTGTTCCTGCTCCAACCGTTCCAGGTAATGGCTGTAGTGAGCCAGGCGCGGGTCTTCTGTTAACCATTGGCGCAGCGTGTCAAAGCCGATAGCCAGCATTTCCGGTTCGGCAAAAGACAGCACGGCCTGGGCCTGCCCGAACAGGCTGCGGGCGCGGTCGGCGCGGGCAGCCCAAGCCTGGTCTTCAGTGTTGACGCTGTAGTTGAGGGAGGCGTAGATGAAGACGTGGCGCAGTTGACGCTGTAGTGTTTCGCTGGCGGTCATGAAGTCGGCCAGAACGGACGCGCCTTCGGCCAGACGGCCGTTATACTGCCTGATTTCGTCGAGTTGGGTCTGGATTTGGGTGACGGCCGTTTCCCAATCTTCTACTGTGGCAAAAATAGATTCGGTATCCCAGCGGTATTGTTCCGGGATTTCACTGCGTTCGCGTACTGTTTGAGTCATTTTTCGCTCCTTGATGTCTGTAGGGCGATTTGGCAAATCGCCTTACGAATATGTTTGCCCTGAATGGTAGGCTAATTGGGGAAAATTTTCCAGTCATGCGGCGGAGGAAGGGGGTACGGCCGTTTGACAGACATCAGTTTGCGCATCTATAATAGCATCATTATATACATCATTTGTGATGAGGTGGTTTATGCAAATTAAGGCGCTTGAACAATTCGAGACTGTTCGCACGACGGTAACGTTACCTGTGGAGTTGATGCGCCGCAGCCAGGAAATTGTAGAGTCTGGCCGGGTTCCCAATCGTAACGCGCTTATTGTAGCGGCGATGGAGTACTTTATTGCGGAATTAGAACGGGAAGAGATTGACCGGCAGTTTGCCGCTATGGCTGATGATGCAGCTTTCCAGACATTGCAATTAGATATGGCTGAATCTTTTGCAGACAGTGATTGGGAAGCGTTAAAGCAAGGGGAATCTCAATTACAATGAAACGCGGTGATGTTTTTGACGCCCGGCTAAATCCAACGGAAGGATCGGAGCAATCAGGTGTGCGGCCGGTTATTATCGTGAGCCGGAATGCTATTAATCAAAATAGTCCTGTGATTGTTGTCGTGCCAGTGACAAAAGCAGCCAATGTACGACGGCCGTATCCGAATAACGTGTTGATTGCGACCGGAAGCGGTGGATTAACAGTTGATTCTGTAGCGTTGGGAGGACAAGTGCGCGCTGTTGCCAAATCCCGTTTATTGCGCCATCGAGGACGTTTGTCAGTTGGCGAAATGAAGAAGATAGATCGCGCCTTAAGGATCACACTGGATTTGTAGGGTACAATACCTGTTATCTTTTGACGACCTGACGTAGTTCTATGAAAACAACCGCCAACCAACCAAGCCTGAAACGCAGTCTGGATAACCTGCTGCAAATAGACAGTTACGGCATCCCTGAAGCGCAGGTGGATGAGGCGATGAACCGGGCGCAGATGCGGATACTGCCGTTTGTCTACGGCAGTTTGACCGCCCTGTTTGTGGCTTATGCGCTTATCCAGTTTTTCTTTTTGCGGGAGCCGGGGGCAGATTTGATGACGGCCGTAGCCCTGGTGAGCGCTGTGGTGTTGGGGGTGGTTTGTTATGCGCTGCTTCAGGGTAAAATCAGGGCGCGTTGGGCGGAACCGTTAACGGCCGTACTCGCCCTCATCGTCTTTGCCAGCATCCAGCTACGCCTCTTTCTCACCGCCGATCCCAAACAAGTCGCCAATCTGGCCCTGTTCATCTTCGCCGTCAGCGTTCTGTTCATCTCCACCCGCTGGTATTTGCTGATGCTCCTGGTGGCCTTTGCCGGACTGCTGCACGCCGTCCTCTCCTTTCCCGATTATCCCGATTGGCGCTTTTTTATTGTGGTGATGTTGGCGGCAGCCGCTTCCGGCTTGGTAGCGCACGTGGGGCGGGTGCGCGCCTTTCGCCATACCGAGATTTTGCGCATTGTGGAGCGGCAGCAGCGGCAGGAACTGCGCCGTCGCAATTTGCAGCTACGTACCAGCATCGCCGTGGGCCAGCGCATCGTCTCCATTCTGGATTTGGAGGAACTGCTGGATCAGATTGCCGATTTGGTGTGGGAGCAGTACCGGGTTTATTACGTCGGCGTCTTCCTGCCCCAGGAACGCTCGCGGCACATGACAGCCGGGGCAGAGGCCGGCCGGGCTGTGGCCGACGGCCCCTTGCAGTTGCAAGCCGGTCTGACCGGGCATGTGGGCTGGGTATTGGCCAATGGGGAGACGCTGGTTGTGCCGGATGTGCGCAAAGACCCGCGTTACGTATCGGACGAAAAAGCGCCCCACACTTGCGGTGAGCTGCTGCTGCCCCTGAAAATGGGCGACCGGGTGTTGGGGGTGCTGGATTTGCAAAGTGAGCAGCCGGGCCGTTATGCACCGGACGAAATTCCCGCCTTTCAGCTTTTGGCGGATCAGATAGCTGTCGCCCTGGAAAATGCCCGGCTGTACGCGCAGGTGAAGGCGTTTAACCAGGAATTGGAGCAGAAAGTGGCTGAACGCACCCAATCGCTGCAAGAGGCGTATGCCCGGCTGGAACGGTTGGACAAGACGAAAACAGACTTCATCACCATCGCTTCGCACGAGATGCTGACGCCGCTGACGATTGTCAATTTTAACAGTCAGATGTTTTTGGAGGATGAGGCGATTCGGGCGAACAGTTATTATTTGAAATGGGCGGAAGGTATCCAGCGGGGCACGGCGCGAATGCAGGCGGTGGTGGACAGTATGCTGGACGTTGCCAGGATTGACAGCCAGTCTCTGGAGTTGTATCCGGCGCCGTTGGATTTACCGTTTTTGGTGCGGCAGGTGAGCAAGCGTTTCCAGGAATCATTGCAGGAGCGCCAAATCAAGTTGGTCATGTCGCCTATGGCTGGCGTGCCGGAGATTGAGGCTGATGCGGAGGCGATGCAGAAGGTGTTTTATCATTTGCTGGTCAATGCCATTAAATATACGCCGGACGGGGGCGAAATCTGGGTAGACGGCCGTCCCCTGCCCATGCAGTTGGCTGACGGCCGTCCCATAGACGGCGTAGAAATCGTCGTAGCGGATACCGGGATTGGCATTGCCCCGGAAATCCAGGATTTGATATTTGAGAAATTTTTCCAGACCGGCGAGGTCATGCTGCACTCATCCGGCAAGACCGCTTTTAAGGGCGGCGGTTCCGGTTTGGGGTTGGCGATTGTGCGGGGTATTATCGAGGCGCATCACGGCCGTATCCGGGTAGAAAGCGCCGGATGTGACGAAGATTTGTGCCCTGGCAGCCGTTTTTACATCAATTTACCCCTCAAACAGCCAACGGACGGCTCTTTTAACAATACTTTCACCGCATCCCGTTGA
>JAJRTP010000136.1 GCA_024278255.1 Chloroflexota bacterium
GGACGCAGACGCAGTGAAGCGAGCAGAACAGAAAAAAGCGTTGGAAAACATTAAAAACGGGCTAGCAACCAAAGTCCGTATTGTGATTGCCAAAGATGCCTGCCCCGCATGTGAGGCCATGGCAGGCGCGTATGATTTTGCTGATGTGCCGGAACTGCCTGTTGAGGGCTGTTCCCATCCGGGCGGCTGCCGCTGCCGGTATGAACCGGTGCTGGATCATTTTGGGCCGTAATATCTTTTCGTAGAATCCGATCAACAATTAACGAGAGGTTTGACAATGCAAGGGAAGCTGCTGATCCTTTGGGCATGGGCGGTGTTGTTGGTGGCTTGTGGTGGGGCGGTGGAGCCTACGGCCGTGCCCACGCCCACTCTCACAGCCCAGGAAATGCTGGGCAAAACCGTCTTTCAGCAAAATTGCGCTTCCTGCCACAGCAATGTAGCGGATCAGATTATCGTTGGGCCATCACTGTTTGGCGTCGCGCAGCGCGCCGTCAGCCGCGTGCCGGGGCAGGACGCCCAAACATATTTGCTGACTTCTATTATGAGGCCCAACGATTATGTAGTGGCCGGATTTGATAACCTGATGCCGGAAAGTTTTGCCAAATCGTTGACCGGTGAAGAGATTGATGCGGTGGTGGCGTATTTGCTGACACTGAAGTAGCCGTAGTATCCCTACCGCGAAGATGCAAACGCGGTAGGGATACCGCGACTACAGCTATCACGTATCACGTGGAGGAAGACAACCCGATATGTCGAAAGCTGTGAAGTGGATTGTGGGAATTTTGCTGGGTTTACTGGCGCTGCTGCTGTTGGTTTTTGTGGCGGCGGCCTTGAAGCCGATTGAGACGGACCCGGATGTGGGTGAGGCTCATGGAGCTGGGGCCAGCAGCGTACAGCCGTCGTACACGGGGCTGCTGCGGCAATTTCCCCCGTTGAATGAGCCGCCGGATAACCCGACGACGCCGGAAAAGGCGGAACTGGGACGGCTGCTCTTTTTTGATCCGATTTTGTCGCAAAATAATGATCGTTCCTGCGCCACTTGCCACCAGCCGGATTTGGGTTTGGGCGATGGCCGGGCCAAAGGGCTGGGTATGAATGGCGAGGATTTGGCCCGCAATGTGCCCACGTTGTGGAACGTGGGGTACGCGCAAAATCTGTTTTGGGACGGCCGTTTGCAATCTCTGGAAGGACAAGCCGAACTGCCGCTGACCCATCCCAACGAAATGGGCGTGACGGACACGACGGCCGTGGTTGCCGAAGTAGCCGCCATCCCCGAATACCAGGAAAAGTTCAGCGCTATCTTCCCCGACGGCGTGACTCTGGAAAATATCGAGCGGGCTTTGGCTGCCTTCCAACGCACCCTCATCACCGACGTCAGCCCCTTTGACCGGTACGCAGCCGGCGATTTTGACGCCCTGACGCCTCAGCAGCGCCGCGGCTTGACTCTGTTCCGCTCCGGGGCAACGCGCTGCTTTGAATGCCACACCGCCCCGACTTTTGCCGGGGATACCTTCCGTGTTGTGGGTGTACCCAGTGACGACCCAGGGCGGGCGGCCGTGAGCGATGACGGTGATTTTGGCGCGTTTAAAATTCCCACGCTGCGCAATATTGCCCTGACAGCGCCTTACATGCACGATGGCTCAATGGAAACGCTGGAGGAAGTGTTGGACTTTTACGCCAAAGGCGGCGGCCGGGTACACGGCATTGAGAACGTGGACGTGTTCGTGCAAGGTTTTGAGATGAATGATCAGGAGCGGGCTGATCTGGTGGCTTTCCTGTACGCCCTGACAGATGAAAGCCGCTTGCCGGAAATCCCCGCT
Source organism: Chloroflexota bacterium (assembly GCA_024278255.1). Lineage (GTDB taxonomy): Bacteria > Chloroflexota > Anaerolineae > Promineifilales > Promineifilaceae > JAJRTP01. The sequence goes on from JAJRTP010000136.1 coordinate 1,821, forward strand.
TCTGTGCCGTCCGGGCTGCCGGTCATTGCCCCGCAGGAGAATCCGGCGCGGGATTTGGCGGCACAGTATAATGCCGGCGGGAGTTCCGGGCAGGAAATTACTGATCGGGAAGCGCAGGTGATTCGGGTGCAGGAAGGGGAGCGTATTCAGACGGCCGTAGACCGCGCCCAGCCCGGTGACACTATCGAAATCCCTTACGGCGTTTACAACGAGCGCGTCGTGGTGGATATGAATGACATCACGCTGATCGGTATTCCCGACGAAAACGGCGTCTTCCCCGTGTTGGACGGGCTGGGCAAATTGACTGAGGGTATTATCGCCTCCGGCAACAATTTTTCCGTCGGCACGCTGCACATACGCAATTACACGGATAACGGCGTCATTGTGGAAGGGGTGACGGACGTTTATTTCCACGACATCTTCGCCGAAAATACGGGAACGTATGGCGTTTATCCGGTGAAAAGCACCAATGTTTTGATTGAACGGGTGGAGGTGACAGGGGTGGACGATGCTGGTATTTACGCCGGGCAGAGCGAAAATGTGGTGGTACGAGACAGTATCGTTTACGGCAATGTGTTGGGCATTGAACTGGAAAATACGGTGGGCGGCGAGATTTACAACAACTACGCTTACGACAATTCGGTGGGCATCTTTGTCGTGGTGCTGCCTCAGTTGACTGCCAAGATTTCTACGGATACGGTGGTGCGCGATAATCGGGTGGAGGCGAATAATCATGTGAATTTTGCCCCGGAAGGCGCTATCGCCAAGGTGGCCCCGCCCGGTGTGGGGGTATTGCTGTTGGCGACGGACAAGGCGGACGTGTACCGGAATATTATCACGGGCAACAAATCGGCCGGTATTGCTCTGTTTAGTCTGACGCGCAGCGGGGCGTTTGAGGTGAGTGAGATTGATGTCGGCCCCATCCCGGAAAACAACTGGATTCACGAGAATCAATACCAGAATAACGGGTATGATCCTGACCCGTCGCTGGCGGATTTGGGGATTCCGGGGGCAGATATTGTCTGGGATATGACGGGAATCAATAACCGGTTTGACGAGGCGGATACGGTGACGTCGGTGCCGCCGCTGCTGCCGGCCAGCGATTGGCCGGATTGGGCTTATAATGCGTACTATAATATCCTCAATTTCCTGGTGGAGAATTTGCTTTGACAGATACACGGATTGGACGGATGAGGCGGATTTTCACGGATAAAAATGTGCAAATCAGTGTAAATCCGTCTGATCTGTGTTATCCGTGTATCGCATAAATTATGCTTGAAGAATACGATTTTGCGGCGGAGCGGGCGGCGATGGTGGCGGAGCAGATTGTGGGGCGGGGGATTACGGATACGGCCGTCATCCGAGCTATGCGCATTGTGCCCCGCGAACATTTTGTGCTGCCGGAGTACCAGGAATATGCTTACAGTGACGGCCCGCTGCCTATTCCGGCCGAGCAGACGATTTCCCAACCGTATGTGGTGGCTTTGATGATTTCCCTGCTCCGGTTACAGCCCACGGATCGGGTGCTGGAAATTGGGACGGGATCGGGGTATGCAGCGGCCGTTCTCAGCCGGATTGTGCGGGAGGTATATACGGTGGAGCGGCACGCTGCCTTGGTGGCTTATGCTCAGGAGCGGTTGGCTGATCTGGGTTACGATAACGTGTTTATCCGCCACGGAGACGGTTCGCTGGGCTGGCCGGAACATGCGCCGTATGACGGTATTATTGTGGCGGCGGGCGGCCCGAAAGTGCCGCAGACGTTACGGGAACAGTTGGCGGTGAACGGCCGTCTGGTGATGCCGGTAGGGAAGCGGACGAGTCAAAGTCTGGTGCTGGTAGAGCGGGAAGGGGAATCTAAGTTTAGGCAGAAGAAACTGCAAGGGGTGCGGTTTGTGCCGTTGGTGGGGGAGGAAGGGCATCGGCGGTAATCGGTATTCAGTGAACAGCTTTTCACGAGTCACGCATCAGAATAGCAGCAGAAGGAGAACAACGGCTACGGCCGTAATCGTCAAATTATCTAATCCCCAGGGGGAGACGGCTTCGGTCAAAGTAGTGGCCAGAGAAACAACCAGAGCCGGAAGGAGGGCCGCGACCAAGGTTAGTTCGGGCGGCGGGGGCATGAGCCACAGGGCCAACCAGGTAGCGATGAAGGCCGCCAGAAAAAAGCCGGTGGAACCTTCCAGGGTGCGGGTGGTGCTGCCGATGGTGTAGGGGTGACGGCCGTAAGCCTTGCCAATCACCGGGGCCAGCCCATCTCCCCACGTCAGCGGCATCAGAGCGGCAACCATGAGCAGCGGCTGATCCCAGAAAATGAGGGTAACTGTGGCTGCAGCGATGGGGAAATAAACTGTGCCCAGATTAGCCCGGTCGCTGCTGGACATAGCGGCGAAAAAGCCATACTTCCAATCCAGAAAATTCAGTACGGCAAAGAAAGCGCTGGCCAAGACAAACGGCCAGGGCGACGTAAAGAGAAAAGGCACAAACCAGATCATCATCCCCACGCCGATGTGAACAACTTTGCGGGTAAAAGCACTGGTTAAACCCTGCCAGCGGCGCAGCCCCTCGGCAATGCCAATCAGGGAAAAGATGTAGACGAAGGCGATGATGAGGCCGGTGAGGTTGTTCATAAGGCGTTGCTGGGTGGCAAAGGTGCAGGTTGCAAGGTGTTACTCAGCAATTCTAAATGTAAATTTGCC
>JAJRTP010000137.1 GCA_024278255.1 Chloroflexota bacterium
GGCGTGAAATACGTGTGGACGACCTTTAGCGAGGATCAAGTTGACCTGAACTACGCCAACCCGGACGTGCTGTTTTCTGTGCTGGACGCGCTGCTCTTTTACGCGGCTCACGGCGCAGAGTTTATCCGGCTGGACGCCATCGCCTATATCTGGAAAGAGATTGGCACAGATTGCCTGCACCGGCCACAAACCCACGAGATTATCCGGCTGATGCGTACCGTGCTAGACATAGCCGCGCCGCAGGTAAGCCTCATCACCGAGACTAACGTGCCGCATGAGGACAATATCGCTTATTTTGGCGACGGCCGTAACGAAGCCCAGATGGTCTACAACTTTTCCCTGCCGCCCCTGACTCTGCACGCCTTCCACACCGGCAATGCCGAGACGCTCTCTCAATGGGCCGCCACTCTGACACTGCCTTCGGATCAGGCCGCCTTCTTTAACTTCCTGGCCTCGCACGACGGAATTGGGGTGCAGCCGGCGAAGGGGCTGTTGTCGGATACGGCCGTGGCTGACATGGCAGCACGGGTAGAAGCGCTGGGTGGTTACGTTTCCTACAAAGCCAACGGGGACGACAGCCAGAGCGCTTACGAACTCAATATCAACTACCTGGATGCCCTGGGCGACCCCGACAGGCCGGACGAACCGGCAGAATGGCTGGCGCGCCGTTTTTTAGCAGCCCAGGCGATTATGCTGGCTTTGCGCGGCGTCCCCGGTATTTATTTTCACAGCTTGTTCGGCTCTCGCAACTGGCGGGAAGGGGTGGAAATGACCGGGGAGAAGCGCACTATCAACCGGCAAAAATTACAGCGCGGCCAACTGGAACAGGAATTGGCTGATCCGCACTCTTTGCGGCATCAGGTTTTTGCCGGCTATCAAAAACTGCTGGCGGCGCGCACGGCCGATCCCGCTTTTCATCCCAATGGCGGGCAGGAGATTGTGGCTTGTGATACGGCCGTATTTGCCTTGTGGCGCACATCCCCGGACGGCCGCAGCCGGGTACTTTGCCTGCAAAACGTGTCCGACCAGCCGTGCCGTCTCACCCTGCCCGTCACCGGCGCTGCCCGGCTGGTGGATTTGCTGGGGGCAGGCGCGTTTCCCGTTTATCAAAACACCCTGCGCCTGACCCTTCCGCCCTACGGGGTTTTCTGGTTAAAAAAGATGTAGCGCGGTTTGTGACGAGGCCGGGTATATGCTATGATGTCATACAGACACGGGAGATAAATATGACAACAATTACTTTGAATTTGCCCAGACGATTGATACAACGGGCTGAACAGGCATCTCTTGTCTTGCAGAAACCAGTAGAAGATGTCTTGACCGACTTGTTAGATGTTACGTTGCCGGACACGACAGATGCACCATCTGAATTGCAGGAAGAACTGGCCCGCATGACCTGGCTGGATAATCAAGCGTTATGGCAAATTGCCCGCAGCCAGATGGATCCGCAAAGCGAGTCCCGGCTGCGTACTCTGGCTCAATTACAAGATGAACGGGCGTTAACGGCCGTAGAAAAAACAGAATTAGATAATTTGCGTCGTGAGTATGGCCGGATCACCCTCTTGAAATCACGCGCCTACGCTCTTCTCAGTTTACGCGGCGGTGAGCCTTTACTTAAAAAGTCTGCCGTTTAATGCGGTTATTTCAATCACGACTTGTTGAATAATTCGTTATGCCGCGTATTGCCAAACGCCTCCGTCAGCGCATTGCCGAGACATCTCATTTTTGTTGCGAATATTGTCAAACAGCGCAAGAAACCAGCGGCGCACAAATGCACATTGAACATATCATTCCCCTGTCCAGGGGCGGCCGTTCCACTGAAGATAACTTGTGTTACTCATGCGCTTGGTGCAATAGTTTCAAATGGGCTAAAACGCATGGGATTGATCCAGAAAGTGGTAAACAGACGCCTCTATTTCACCCCCGAAAACAAAAGTGGGATGAACATTTTCGTTGGAGTGATAATGGTACGATAATTGTGGGTTTGACAGACGTGGGGCGGGCAACAGTGGTAACTCTCCAGCTTAACAATGAATATATTGTTCCGGCAAGACGTCATTGGGTAGAGGCAGGATGGCATCCCCCCATTTTGCCAAAGGGAAAATGAGCGAGCAGCAACGAGTATGAACATCGGCATGATCTCCACCCGGCTGGCGGGTACAGACGGCGTTTCGCTGGAAGCGGCCAAGCTGGCTTTTGTTTTAGAGCATCTGGGGCATACTGTCTATTTCTGCGCCGGAGAACTGGCCCCGGAACTGCCCGGCTTGCTGGCCCCGGAACTCCATTTTACCGACCCCGTGGCTCTGGATTTGCAAAAACGGGCGTTTGGCCGCGCCGGATATGACCCGGAATTGATAGCTGAAATTGGGGAGCGGGCGCGGGAACTGAAACGGCCGTTAACCGCCTTCCTCCAGCAGTACCAGATCGAGTTCGTCATTGCCCAAAACGTCTTCGCCATCCCCATGCAGCTCCCCCTGGGGCAGGCCCTCGCCGAACTTTTGCAGGAACTTAACCTGCCCGCTCTGGCGCACAACCACGACTTTTATTGGGAACGTCCCCGCTTTGCCGCCCACTGCCTGGGGGATTTTCTGGACCAGTATTTCCCGCCCGACTTGCCCAACCTGCGCCACGCCGTCATCAATTCGGCAGCACAGCGCGACTTGAAAGCGCGGCGGGGGATTGACAGCACACTTTTGCCCAACGTCTTCCATTTTGAAACGCCGCCCCCGCCCCTGGATGCCTTCAGCGCCGATTTCCGGCAGGCCATTGGTCTGACCGACGAGGATTGGCTCATCCTGCAGCCGACGCGGGTGGTGCCCCGCAAAGGGATTGAACTGGCGATTGGACTGCTGGCCCGCCTGAATGATCCCCGCGCCAAACTGGTCATCACCCATCACGCGGGGGATGAGGGGCTGGACTATTTGCGCCAATTGCAGGAGATGGCGGCGGCGCAAAATGTGGATTTGCGCTATGTGGCGGATAAGGTGGGGGACGTGCGGCAGGAATTGGCAGACGGTCGTAAAATTTACACCCTCTGGGACACCTACCCCCACGCCGATTTTGTCACCTACCCCAGCCTGTACGAAGGGTTCGGCAACGCCCTCATCGAGACCGTCTACTTCCGCAAACCGGCCCTGGTGAATCGTTACTCTGTGTATGTGGAAGACATCGCGCCCTGTGGTTTTCAATTTATAGAGATTGACGGGGCGGTAACGGATAAGGCGGTGACGGCCGTACACGACCTGCTCACCCATCCCAAAAAGGCGCGTTCCATCGTTGACTACAACTACCAAATAGGTCTGGAACATTTCTCTTACGGTACTTTGCAGCGAATTTTGGAGAGGTTGTTATGAAAGCGATGCAATTACAGCAGCCGAAACCGGTTGCAGATGATCCGTTGATGTTGGTGGATACGGCCGTACCCGACTTTGGCCCCGGTCAAATCCGCCTCAAAGTCAGCGTGTGCGGCGTTTGCCATACCGATTTGCACACCGTTGAAGGCGATCTGGAACTGCCCTGCCTGCCCATCACCCCCGGCCATGAAATTGTCGGCGTAGTAGAAGCGGTGGGAGAGAGCGTTACCCGGCATCAGGTGGGTGACCGGGTAGGCGTAGCCTGGGTCAACTGGACGTGTGGCGAGTGCGATTATTGCCGCCGCGGGCAGGAGAATTTGTGTCCCCAGGCCCGGTTCACCGGTCTGCACGCCGATGGCGGCTATGCTCAGTACGTCGTCGTGGACGAAAACTTTGCCTACCCGCTGCCGCCCATTTTTGATGACGCTCATGCCGCCCCGCTGCTCTGTGCCGGGATTGTGGGCTACCGTTCCCTGCGCCTGAGCGGTATTCAGCCGGGCGAGCGGTTAGGGCTGTACGGCTTTGGCGCCAGCGCTCATCTGGTCATCCAGGTAGCCCGCTATTGGGATTGTGAGGTGTACGTTTTCACCCGCAGCCAGGCGCACCGGGACCATGCGCGGGAGTTGGGCGCAGTCTGGACGGGCGGTGCAGAGGACATGCCGCCGGAACTGCTGGATGCCAGCGTGACTTTTGCCCCGGCCGGCTGGATTATCCCCCAGGCGCTGCGCCATTTACGGCCGGGTGGCACAATCGCCATCAAGGCCATTCACATGAGTCCCATCCCGGAAATGCCTTATCACCTCATCTACGGCGAGCGAGTGGTACGCAGCGTAGCCAACTTTACCCGCTACGACGCTGAAGCCTTCCTCCGCCTGGCCGGGGAAATTCCCATCCAGACAGATGTGGAAACATTCCCTCTTGACGAGGCCAATGACGTATTGAAGCAAATGAAAGCCAGCCAGATTCGGGGCGCGGCCGTGCTGGAGATTAGAGATTAGCGATTGGCGATTACCAACCCCTAATCTCCCAATCTCCTATGAGTATAGCCACGAATCGTGGGGAGACCCTACTGAGTTGCCGCCCACGTTTGCTCGAACCTGCCACTATGCAATTCGCTAAGAGCAGCCAACATGGGATTCACATTGTCACGCTGCCATCCTCTGCCTTGTCGTTTCATAC
>JAJRTP010000138.1 GCA_024278255.1 Chloroflexota bacterium
CCGTCAATTTAGTATTGATAGGCACAATACTTAACGCCGTCTCCCCGCCCAAAATATCCAACTGCAAATCATCCGAAACCAGCACTGACCGGAAAATCGGGCCTCTGTACGGCGCACAGTCAGGCAGTTTTGCGGGAAGTAGCTGCCGGTAATGCGAATGAATTTATTTTGGTAAGCCGCTGCATTATTATTTAATTCGGTAAAAGTCAGCAGTTCCGGCTGGCCGTCTACGTAAAATTCATTAGGCGTGGCCGTAAAGCGGGGCGGCTTCAGGGGGCGCGGCTGGGTCATAAAATAAAACAGCAGGGAGAGCAGGATACAGGCAGACAGCGCCAGGATCGCCAAAACAGCCAGGACAACCGGACGGGAAACAGCCAGGGGGCGCTTATAAAAGGGTTCAGTTGGCGCTTCGTTTGCTTCCATTCAGCCTTTCAAACAATTTCAGGTTGGGCCGTCGCACACCGCGAAAATGCACCCACCATTCTGCCAGTAAAATAAGTAAGGCCGCCGCTGCCAGCCAGGGCCACAATTCGCGCTGCCCGATGTTTTCTTCTACGGCCGTGTCCACACTAACTTGCCCCACTTGCACCGACTCTTGCGGGACAATACGGGATTCAGCCGGATTGAACAAATTGACGGCAAAACTGCCCGCCGCCCGGTCGCCATTATCATCCCGCAGCGTCACCTGGTACAAGCCCAACTGGCCCGTTTCCGTAAAGAAAATCGGTTCTTCGGCCACGTCAGCCGTCCAGGTTGTGCCGTCCGGTTTGGTGATGAGTACGGCCGTTGCACTGGCCCCCGGTACAATTGTCACCGGGTCGCCCGGTTGCAAACCTGTCGGCGTATCAAAGACGCGGCCGGGATTGAGCCAGTCCGTAATATTAGCCATTAAAATAGGAAATGCAATTTGCAAGGGTAAATCGGAATCATTCAAACTGAATGGCAGGATGGCCAGGCGACGGCCGTTTCGCTCTCCCGCCAGCAGCAATGGCCCGCCTTCCCCCTCTACCAGCGTCTCCGCCCAGGGCGCCGTCACACTTTTCGCCTCCCGGATATTCACATTGCGCCAATCCACAAATTGCAGCAGGGGCGAATCGGCCAGCCGCACCGCCACCGTATCGGAAAATGTGCCGGTCACGGTCAGCAAGGCAGCCTCGCTGCTGGCCGCGCTCAACGGCGGGTTGATGATCAGCATGTCGGCGTCCGGCGGCGGGTCGGGCAGGGGCACACTGTCGAACACGTACAGGTCAAAGGTGGGCGTGCCGTCTTCGTTGTAAATCAGGTCGGTATCCGGCGGCGCTTTGAATGCCTCAATGCCGGGCAGGACGCTGTACGCCTGCTCCAAAAAGAGATTACCGTCCGTCACCAACAAGACGCGGTTACTGACGCCCCCTTCATGCACCGCCCAGGCCGTATCGTCCAACGGCAGATTATCGTCTGCCTGCTCGCTCAACTGCGCCTGGATGACGGCCGTACCCTCCGGCAGTTCCCACGCGGCGCTGGCTGTACTGCCCGCCGGCACGCTGATGCGCCGCGAATCGTACAACACGTCGTCCAAAGTGAGGGAGAGCAAAGCGTCCTGGTCGGTTTCTCCTTCATTGCTCACGCTGGCAAATAACTGAATGCCCTGCTCTGTGGCGCGGGTCGCCAAAGCGGTAATTGCCAGGTTCTCGCCGCTGCTGCCAATGGGGATGTAAGTTACTTCCACAGGCAGGGGAGGTAAATCGTCGGGCAGGCCGCCGTCGGAGATGAGGAGAATACGGCCGTTGTCGCTCCCCTGCACCACCCCAGCCGCTAACGCCAGCGCCGCCCCCCAATCTGCTGCCCCGTTTTCCGGCTGTGCCGCCTCCACCGCCTGCCGTAAAGCTACCTTGTCATTGGCTGCCGGAGTCAGCACGGTTGGCGTCAGTCCAGCCTGAATAATTGTCATCTGGCTGCTGCCACCCAAATCGCCAATGAGCCGGCGGGTTTCCTCTTTGGCGGCCTCAAAACGGCTCGGTTCCGCGTCTGTAGCCTGCATAGAGGCGGAGGCATCCAGCAAAACGACGACGCTGCCGTTGATGACGGAGGGGATGGGGAGATACGGCCGTGCCAAAGCCAACACCAGCGCCGCCAGAATGAGCAGTTGTAAAAAGAGGAGCAAATTCCGCCGCAGCTTTTGCCAGGGCGCGTTGGCCTCCCGGTCGCGCAGCAGCTTTTGCCAGAGCATCGTGCTGCTCACCATCACCTCTCGCCGCCGCAGCCGCAGCATGTACAGCAGGATGATAGGGATAGCAAGCGCGCCGAGGGCGAGGAAGGCAGGGGTTAGAAAAGACACGATTTAGTTTTCTTCTTTTTCCTTAGGAGGATGTTCTGAAATAGCATATAAGGCACGTCGCAAATTTATCAGACCGGGTCTGTTTAATTTCAAGACGGTTACGGTAACGCGACGATCAGGCATGGTTCGGAAAAGTGATGTTAAGTTCAGCCATCATTTCACGGACAGATTTACCGTGAAGTTGGGCTAGTTGCGCCAAATACTCAATTCGCTGCGCTTCAATTGTTTCGATTTGATTGACTAACTCAAACAGTTCGGTTTCCTCTTCCAGCGACAATTCCCGCATAGTTTGTAATTGACTTAATTCATCAAAACGGATTTGAATACGATCCGGAATACCTGTGTTTATTTTTGTCAACAATTCTGCTTCTTCTGACGCCAAGGTGGGCGCAACACGTCTGGCACGCAAAGCCAGAACGCGATCCAGAAATTCTTCCAAATCCGGCAGTGGTAATTGCTCAACCGCATCTAACAATTCGGTTGATGACACATTGGCTTTCACCTGAATCGTCGGCATGTTACACTCTCCATTCATCTTCTATCGCGTCTTTACGATTTCACGCATCACGTACTCATTTTACCACACCCTGCGCCCGCAAGGTTTGCATGATTAGTTTTTCCCAAGGCGTATCGGTGGTGACGGGGATGTAGTGGACGTGACGGCCGTGACAATATCCCGCAATCTCATTTTGCCACCCTTGCAGCCGCCGCCGGTACAAATCCAGCGTCGCCGGGTCCAGCGTCAGTTCCGCATCCTGTCCCGTTTCCACGTCAATCAGCTTCAAATCGCCGGAAACGGGCGGCTCAATCTCGTCCGGGCTGAGGATGTGGATGAGGCCCAACTCGTAGCCGCGAGAGTGCAAGGCGGTCAGGCCATCCTGATAGCCGTGCGGCGAGAGGAGGTCACTGAGGAGAAAGAGGAGGCCGGGACGACGGCCGTACAAAGCATAATTCCGCAGCGACAAATTCAAATCCGTGATCCCTTCGGCCGTGCCGCTCTCCAGAAACTGAAACAGGCGCAGCGAATTTTGCGCCCCGCGAAACGGCCCCCAGCTGCGATCCCCCTGGCTGCTGAGAAGCGTCACCGTCACCATATCGCCGGTAGAAAGGGCCACGTGACCCAGCGCCCCCGCCAACCGTACAGCATAGCCATACTTATTGGTTTCGCTGTCCGGATCGTCCGGCCAATTCATGCTGGTGCTGGCATCCACCAACAGATGGACGGACAGGTCTTCTTCTTCTTCGAGGAGTTTGATAAACGGCCGTTCCAACCGAGCGTACACATTCCAGTCCAGCCGCCGCAAATCATCTCCTTTGGTGTAATTGCGGTAATCGGCAAACTCAATAGACGTACCCCGCTTGCGGCTGCGCCTGTCCCCCTTCATCACCCCCACCCGCACCTGATCGGCAATCAGCGTCAGTTGTTCCAGTTTGCGCAGGGTAGATTCGTCAAATAAGGTCATGGGAGGTTAAAGATTGGAGATCCAAAAATGACTTTGCCGAAAAAGCCACGAGTTACACGAATTTTCACAAATTTCTCTCTGGTAATTCTCAGCAGTCTCCGCGTCCTCTGCGGTTTTTCCGGAAGACTCAAAAATCAGGCAACGCAAATATCGCTAACCTTCACTTGTAACGCCGGTAAAACTTCAGACGCCACCATCTCATCGGTGGTAAACCGGCCTAACGGAGCATACGCGCGGCCGCGCAGCACAAAAACGTCAATCGCGCCAGCCTCCCCGTCAACAATCCAGTATTCCTTGACACCAGATTGAGCATACGCCTGGAATTTGGTAATCTGATCATGCGCCGCATTACCGGGCGAAAGCACTTCTACAATCAAGTCCGGCGTGCCTTCGATATTGGTTTCACCCACTATTTCCAGATTGGCGTGTGGAATGTAAAGCAAATCAGGCTGCACCGGCGCTGCCTGATCAGGCAAAATCACATCAATTGGCGCATGGTAAATCTCACCCAACTTCCGGCCATAAACAAAATCATATAAAACAGCAATTAATTTGAGCAGGATTTTCTGATGTTTCGGACGGGGAGCGGGCGACATGTATAAATTCCCTCCTATTACTTCATACCGCAAACCATCATCGGGCAAATGTAAATAATCTTCATACGTCCATTCCCCTTGCGGCGGCGGATACCAGCGTTTGGCTGTTTTTGTTTTGGTTATGGTTAATTCCGGTGCGGCCATAACTACCTCCAATCATTCACTCTTTCGCTACGTTTTCCAACAGATTCTTTATTATATCATCCGGGCTGACCCCTTCCGCCTGGCCTTCAAAGTTGAGGAGGAGGCGGTGGCGCAGGGCGGCGGGGGCGATGGCAGCCACGTCGGTAAAGCTGACGTTGTAACGGCCGTCCAGCAAAGCGGTAATTTTGGCCCCCAACACTATCGCCTGCGCCCCGCGCGGGCTGGAACCGTAGCGCACGTACTGGTTTACCAGTGGCGCAGGGCTGCTGCCGGGATGCGTAGCCACGACAAAGCGACTGATATACTGGCTGACGTGGGTGGGGATGGGTACTTGCCGGGCCAACTGCTGCATAGCAATCAGCCGCCCGCCGTCTGCTACTGTGTTGACAACGGCCGTTTCCTTCCCTGTGGTGCGTTCAATAATCTCCGTCAGGTCATCCGCCGAAGGGAAAGCGACATTGACTTTGAAAATAAATCGGTCTAGCTGCGCTTCCGGCAGAGGATACGTCCCCTCCTGCTCAATCGGGTTCTGCGTCGCCAGAACGAAGAAGGGTTGGGGCAAGGGGTAGGTGTGGTTGGCCACCGTCACCGTCTTTTCCTGCATGGATTCCAGCATGGCGGACTGGGTTTTGGGCGTGGCCCGGTTAATTTCATCCGCCAGAATCAGGTTGGCAAAGACGGGGCCGCGCTGAAACCGAAATTCCCGACGGCCGTCCCCCGTTTCTTCCATGATTTCCGTGCCGGTAATATCGGCCGGCATCAAATCCGGCGTAAACTGGATACGGCTGAAAGCCAGACTGAGCGCGTCGCCCAAGGTGCGGATGAGCATCGTCTTGCCCAGCCCCGGCACGCCCTCCAGCAGCACATGCCCGCTGCTGAGGACGCCAATCAGCACATAGCGGATCACGTCCTTCTGTCCGACAATGACTTTACCCACCTCAGTTTCAATGTTGGCGGCCGTTTCTCGAAATTCGGCCACAGAAAGTTCAGTTGTATCAATGGTAGAATCTAACATGAAATCCTCTTGTGGCCGCGGTTTCATAACTACGTGTTTGACTAATGCGCGGTTATGAAACCGCGGCTACTATTGTCCAGGCTCTAACGACGTGAAATATTCTCGTACATATCCTTTTAGCCCCAAGGGAATGTATTCATCCTGAAGGGCCTGGTTGGCGGCGTCGCGGTAATCGCCAAAGACCTGTTCGTAGGGGACGGTGCTGGTTTCGTCGCCAAACTCGGTGGGGGTCTCGTTGAGCAGGCCGCCACAACTGGTGGGATTGGCTATACATTCAGCCGGAAGCTCCACCTGGATGCCATCCTCACCGCTCAGGTCGCGGAGCGGAGGCACGTAGACATTTTCCGTATGCCCGCCACCCGGCCCAGGGCCGCCGGGACCGCCTGTCTGGTCACCGCCGGTATTGCCACCCTGCCCTAACGGCTGGCCGGAATCGCTGCCTTGCCCCTGACCCTGGCCTTGTCCTTCGCCTTGTCCTTGTCCTTGTCCTTGCTGGCCGGACTGCCCTTCGCCACCCTGGGCTTGCTGGCCGCCCGACTGCCCGGTTTGTCCGGCCTGAGCGACTTCCTGGCGACTTTGGTTCAGGTTGTCAGCGGCAGCGTTGGCTTGTTGGGCGGCAGCGATTTCTTGAGCACGCTGCTGCATGGTGGCGGCCGCTTCGCGTAACGCTTGCTGGGCAGCGGCCGTATCCCCATTTTGCAGCGCCTGGGCCGCCTGAGCCAACTGCGCCGCCATTTCCGGGTCTGTGACTTGCA
>JAJRTP010000139.1 GCA_024278255.1 Chloroflexota bacterium
AAGTTAGCTTGACACTTTGTAGGGCGATTTTGTAAATCGCCCTCTGGACGATTTGCAAAATCGTCTTACAAGCTGTTAAGGGGAATTTGAATCATCCCTACTAAATGATTAGATAGTGATTTAACATTGCCTCACATTGCCAGTTGTTATACATTTAATATAAGACGGTACACGGACGCCAAAAAACTGGAAAAGGGCAGCAACATGAATTCAAAACCGCAGTTTATCTGGGATGTAGGCACAGCCTATGATTTCTTTATCAGCCTTGAGGTCTTGCATGACCCCGGGAGGTTTGGGCTGCGTGGCAATTGGGCCGCGGGCGTCCGTTCCCGATTACCTGTGCCCCATCGTGAATTTTTGCAAAATATCTACAAAAACCAGCATCTTTGGATGCTGCCCTGGATTGCATCTCTTTCCGGGCCGAAAGACAGCGCTGCTGTTCTGGAACATCTGGCGGCGATTCCTCCGGCCGAGCGTTTACCGGTCATTTCCCTGTGCTGCATAGAAGGTGAATACAAGGAACTGCTTTTTGCGGTGAAGGAACGAGGCAGTTGGGATGAGGCCGATAAAGGCAGGCTGGCAGAGCTAACGTTGGAGATGTACCGCAAAGAAGGCAAGAAGAAAAAGAAGGTTCCTGATGAGGAGATTGAAGGAACATTGGCTATGTGGGCTAACAGCGCGCAGTTTGGCGAAGATTTGTTGGCGGCGCTGACATCCTATTATGAAGTCTTTTACCAGGAGGAGGAGCCGCGTATTTTGGCGGCATTGCAGGTCAGTGTGGCCAAGGCGAAGGTTTTGGTGGCGGAACGGCCGTTAGCCGAAGCCCTCAATGAACTGTCCCAAGGTATCCGTTACGATGTGGACAAAGTAGATCAAATTCAGGAATTGGTGATGATCCCCTCCTTTTGGACCACACCCTTATCCTATTTAGGCCCTATCGGTTCTGAACCGGAACGATGGGCCTTTTTGTTTGGCGGCCGTCCGGTAGAGATGTCGTTGGTACCGGGAGAAGTAGTGCCGGACGTGTTGTATCAGACACTTAAAGCGCTGGCCGACCCCACCCGTCTGCGTATTTTGCGTTATTTGTCGGAGGAGCCATTGACCCCGGCCGAATTGGCCCGCCGTTTGCGCCTGCGTCCCCCCACCGTCATCCACCATCTGGATGCGCTGCGTCTGGCCCGGCTGGTCCACGTCACCTTGAGCCATCAGGGTCGGCGTTATGAAGCCCGGCAGGAAGCGATTGAGGCCACTTGCGGTCTGCTGGAAAAATTTCTGGGCCGCCAACCGCTGGATGAGTAACCAGTAATCGGTTTTCAGTGGTCAGTTTTCAGTAAGCGGTCTTCCTCATGGATATACCTCTCATCTTCTACCAAGCAATTTATCACCAACTAATTAACATCTGTTTACAAATTTTTTACAATTTGGCGGGATAATACAATCGTAATAATGAATATTTGTGTCTATAGTACAAGTTATCAATTGGAGGTAACAGTTTGAAACATTTAACCTTTTCCCGCATTTTGCTTGTAGGCGTCCTGGCTGTCTTGTTGAGCGCCTGCGCCGGATTGTCGCCATCTTCTGACAATGCGGCATCATCGGCGGTAGATACGGCCGTAAACACCGAAGCCATCCCCGCCGAAAATGTAGCCCCTGTGTCCAATACCACCGTGAATACGGCCGTGCCCGCAGCCGCCCCCATTCAAAGCGGCGATGACGTGGTTCTCACCAGCGGCACATTCGTCAATATTTACGAACGAGTCAATCCCTCCGTCGTCAATATCCAGGTAATTGGTTCCGCCCCTCTCTTTAGCCTGCCCGATTTGCCTGAAGGCCATCCCCCGGCCGATCCTGGTAACCCCGATGACGCGCCAGATGCACCCGTACCGCCTCAAGACGTTCCTTCCGGCGGCCAGGGTTCCGGCTTTATTTATGACAGCCAGGGGCACATCATTACCAACAATCACGTGGTAGCTGATGCTGACAAAATCACCGTTATCTTTTTCGATGGCACCGAAGCAGATGCTACTGTCGTGGGGACAGACCCCGCCTCTGATCTGGCCGTTATTCGGGTAGAAGGTGTAGACGCCTCCCTGTTGCGTCCCGTTACTTTGGGTGATTCTGACAGTTTGCGCGTAGGTGAAATTGTCTCCACCATCGGCAATCCTTTTGGCCTGGATGGTTCCATGTCCACCGGTATTATTGCCGGTGTTGGCCGGCTCCTGCCTAGTGGCGCATCAGCTCCGGGCGGCGGCCGTTTCAATATCCCCGATATTATCCAGACGGACAGTGTGATTAACCCCGGCAATTCCGGCGGCCCGCTGCTCAATCTGAAAGGGGAAGTGATCGGCGTCAATACAGCTATTGCCACCAACGGCTTCAACATACAGCCCAGCTTTGGCGGCGTAGGCTACGTCGTTCCTTCCAATATCGTCAAGGAAGTTGTGCCGGAGCTGATTGAAAACGGCAAAATTGCTCATCCGTGGTTGGGTATTGCCGGCGGCACGCTTCTCAGCGCTTACGCCGAGGCCATGAATCTGGACCCTGATCAGCGCGGCGTTCTGGTGAATGAGGTGCTGAAAGACAGTCCGGCCGGCAAAGCCGGGCTGGTTGGCAGCAATCAGGAAGTAACCATTGACGGTTTCCCGGCCCAAATTGGCGGTGACGTGATTACACAAATTGACGATCAACCGATTCTGGAATTTGATGATTTGCTGGCCTACATTGTGCGGCAAACGAAACCGGGGCAGGAAGTCACGCTGACTATTCTGCGGGATGGCGAGCAAATGCAGGTGGAAGTGACGATGGAAGCCCGGCCGGAACAATAAGCCCACATCTTCCATAATAGAATGGTTAGGTGCAATTAGAAAAGCCCGCAACGAGCACAACTCTCGTTGCGGGCTTTTTGTATTTGACTGATAATCAAGCGCCATGTAGGGCGATTTGGCAAATCGCCCCTGAAAAATTGTTTGTAAAACAGGAGACGCCTATGCCGGAATCACGGCCGTTACTCGTAACTTTACCTATCACCCCCAAAACCTACGATATTGACTTTGCCGCCATCGTCCACAACATGGTCTACATCCGCTGGCTGGAAGATTTGCGTACGGAACTGCTGGCGGCCAACGGTTATCCTATCGAGCAAATGCTGGCAGATGGCTTTACGCCTATTCTCACCAAAACGGAAATCGCTTACCAGTGGCCGGTGCGTTTTGGCGACAGTGTAACCGGGCAGATGTGGCTCAGCCATCTGGGACGCACCAAATGGACGGTGCAGGCGGAGATTGTGACGGGGGAGCATACGGCCGTAACCTCCACCCAATACGGCTACTTTGCCGACATGCAAACCCTGCGCCCTATCCGTGTGCCAGAGCAGTTCCGCGCCTTGTGGGAAAACTGGTAGGGCGATTTTCAAAATCGCCCCACACATTTAATCTTCCGGGAACTGGAGTTCGATGGCGTGACACATCCCCGGCGCTAACCAGCCATACGCCGTGCCGGGGGCCGGGTTCAGGATTTCCAGTTTAACCGGCGCAGCTTCCCCGTCAGGATAGAAGAAAACTTCCACCCAACTGCCCCCTTTGAACGATAACTGAATGTTGTCCAGCCACGGGCTGCATGTCCAGTTGGCCTGCGCCTCCCATTGGGCCAGCAGGCGGCCTGTGCCGACTTCAACCATCTCGTACCGTCCGGGAACGGTGGCTCCGGCACGGCCGTTCCGTCCCATGTCCAGATTAAAGCGGGCGCAGGCAGGGGCGTTATTGTGTCCGGCTTGCCCTCCAGAACTGCCGGGCGGCGTGGCTGTCGGCGTGGGCTGGGGTACGGCCGTTTCCGTCGGCGTAAAAGTGGGTGTCGGTGTTAGCGAAGGCGTCACAGGCGGTGTGGCTGAGGGCGTTACCGTGGGTGTGTTTGTCGGCCGTGGCGTAGGTGTGAATGTAGGAGATGGTGTAGGGGTGTCCGTCGGCTGCGGCGTAGGTGTGAATGTAGGCAGCGGTGTAGGTGTGGATGTAGGCGATGGCGTGGGTGTGTTTGTAGGTGATGGTTTGGGCGTGGGTGACGGCTTGGGGCAGAGGATGCCATTTGCTCCATTAAGGGAATCAGGCTGGCGGCAGGCTGGGGCAGCAGTAGTTGCCGGCGCGACTGCCAGTAATCCCGCCAGCAAGATGATGACCAAAAGCAGAAACAGAATACCAATACGCTTACGCATGATCGATCCTCCTCATACCAATACAATTCAATGATCGATCTCACTCCGGCGTCAGCTTCCGGTGAGGGTGTGATTCGTCGTGTTTTTAATGTGATGAGCCGGG
>JAJRTP010000140.1 GCA_024278255.1 Chloroflexota bacterium
GTTTATACCGATAAGATAACGACCAATACAATAAATTCGCCTCTAAATCAAATATTTGAGCGCGATGGGTTCAACAACATTGAATATATTTATAGTACCACAGTACTGTTACTGGATATATTAACGTATATAGAGATTGTGCGGTGTAAAATCGGTAACACATTTGGGTATTTGTTGAACACTGCTTACAATCCCGGATAGAAGAACAGAGGCGGCGTTACTATCAGACCGTCTGAGGACAGAAACAGATTTTGGTAAAACGAATTGTTTTGTTTTTTGCAGTATTGGGCTTGATTGTGACTGCTTGCTCCCGGCAAGAGGCAGCCACGGCCGTACCCCCACCCACAGTGACGGAAACGGCCGCAGCCGCTACCCCCATCCCCACGCCTACCGCCAAGCCCACCGCCACACCTCAACCCACCCCCGTCCTGCCCAGTATCTCCGTCGCCGACCAACCCTTGACCGATGACGGCGAAATCACCATTGCCGGCGTCGTCAGTACGCAACCAGGCTGGGCTGTCGTTTACGCGATGGATGATGCCGGTGAACTGGGGCAAATTCTGGGCGCAGCTCCCGTAGAAACCGGCGTCAACAAAGCCCTGACCCTGACCGTTGACCCCCTGCAAGCCAGCCCAACCCTGACCGCTATCCTGCACGTAGATGAAGGCGAAAGCGGCGCATTTGAATACCCGGACGGCCCGGACGAACCGCTGCAATGGGAAGGCGGCATCATTGCCGACACCTTCAATCTGGACTTTCAGGTAACGCTGCCCAGCATCACCGTATCGGCCCAGGAAGTCGGGGAAGACGGCCTGGTGACGATTGAATCGGTCACCGCCCCGCAGCCGGGCTGGCTGGTCATTCAGGCAGATGACCACGGCGAACTGGGCACGTATCTCGGCTCCGCCCCTTTGCAAGAAGGGCTGAACCGCGATCTGACCATTTCTATTGCCTGGCGGGAAGGTACGCCGACGCTGTACGCGGTATTTTATGAGGACAACGGCCGTCCCCAACGTCTGGACATCCCCGGCGAAGACGTGCCTTTCACAATCAACGGGCAGCCCGTTCTGAAAGCATTTTCCGCTACGTATCCGCCGGATATTTACGTGCTGGATCAACCCATCGTAGACGGCATATTTGAAGTAGAACGGGTCATCAGCAACGGCCCCGGCTGGCTGGTGGCTTATTTTGACGATGAAGGGGAAGCGGGCTTGATCATCGGCTCGGCCCCGTTGAAAGACGGTTTGAATGAGCGCGTTAAGGTGGAGGTGTTGGAAACGGCCGTGACTCCCATCATCCACCTGCGCCTGCACGAAGACACAGAACCGGGCGACGATTTTGATTTTCCCCGCGTAGACCAGCCCATCCGCTACCAGGACCGCCTGCCCCAAACCATCACTTTCAACACAGAACCGGGGAATTATCTGGCCGTGGCAGACCAGCCGCGCCAACCGGATAGCAGCAGTGTGACCATTCCCCTAGTCGTTGTGGAAGAACCGGCTTGGCTAGTAATTTACACGGACGATAACGGCCGTGCTGGAGAGATTTTGGGCGAGACGCTTCTCTCGCTGGGCATTAACCGGGACGTAACTGTAGAAATCGATCCGGAAAAGGCAGGGGAAACGCTTATTGCCGCTCTTCATTTGGACGCGGGCGAAACAGGCGGATTTGAACTCGATGGCCCAGACGTGCCCCTACAGCGCAACCGGCGACCAGTTCAGGTGGCTTTCTCTTGGATGGATATTGAGGATTAGGAGATTAACGCAATCTCCGATTTCAGGACTGAGGGGCGTCAAAAACAGACGATACGTCCACTGAAAATCCTGGCAGCAACATGGACTCGGCCGTATCTCCCAATTTAAATAAACCGTGTATGGCGTAACGGCCGTTCTGGAGAAAAAATACCGTTATCTCCCTCTTTTGCGGATCAACCAGCCAGTATTCGGCGATACCGGCGCGAGCATACTCCTCTTTTTTAACCACTTCATCCCGCTCCCGATCATTTGGACTGATAATCTCCATTACCAAGTCGGCCCCGCGCCAAAATTGTTCCCCCCGCCGCTCATCATGCGCGGCAGACATAAACACAACGTCCGGCTCACGATACTTACCCGGCCACAGTTGGATGCGGAAAGGAGCAAACAGGACGCGCCCCAACCCAGCCTGATTCACAAAAGAGAGCAGCGCTGCGTAAAGATAGGCAACAATTAACTGGTGAGATTGGGTAGGCGGCGGCAAAACCTCCACAAAACCGTTCATAAATTCTGCCAAACAGTTCGTCTCCCACTCCAGGTACTCTTGCTCACGCATCACGCATCACGTCACAATTCTTCCCGCGCCAGATCAATCATATCACCCAGGACGCCGGCGGCCGTCATCTCTACGCCGGCCCCCTTGCCGCCGATGAGGAGCGGCTCGTCGTCGTAACGGCCGGTGCGGAAGCTGATGTATTTAAGGCTGGAAAGGGCGCTGCCGGCCGGAACCGGTTTCAACCCAACCACACCACGGCCGTTTTCCACCTCAGCCACATAACGCAGCACCATCCCCTCCATTTGCGCCGTCGCCACACGCAATCGCATCGTCTCATCCAGCGCAGCCACCGCATCCAGAAAATCCGGCACAGACAAATCGGCCAGTTCCGGCGTGTAGAGCGATTCCACCTCAATGTTCGCTTCTTCCAGCGGCCAGCCGGCCATGCGCGCCAAAATCATCACCTTGCGCATCACGTCCTTGCCGGACAAATCCTCGCGGGGATCGGGTTCGGTGTAGCCCAACGCTTTGGCCTCCCGCACAGCGCGGGAAAAGGGCACGCCGCCATCCATCTGGCCGCAAATGAAGCCCAGCGTGCCGCTCATCTGCCCCTCAATCTGGTAAATGGGGTCGTTTACGTCCAGCAGGTAGCGCAGCGTGGCAATGACCGGCTGCCCGCCCCCCACAGTGGATTCATGCCGGATGTGGGAATGGTTGAAGTATTTTTGCGCCGTCTGCCAGGGGCCGGCCAGCGCCTTTTTGTTTGCCAGCACCACACCGTAACCAACCGCCAGGGCATGATCCAGAACAGGTTCCATGCCGTCAACGGCCGTCACATCCACCACAATCCCCTTTTCCCAACCTGCCTGCCGCGCCTGATCGATAATTTCAATTTCTGACGGCCGTACCCCTTCAGCGACTGTCATCCCCTGCCGCTTCCGTTCTACCGCCGCCAGCAAAGCCGCATCATCCAACCCCTCCGCCGCAAACAAACAGCTTTGGCTGTCCGTGACGGCCACTACCTCAAAACGGCATTGATTACGGGTAGCGACCCCGTTACGGCCGTCCACAATCTGCCGCAGCAAAGCAGCCCCCACACCCCCCGCACCAAAAATGATTACCGGTATCTGTTTCATAATTCGTTTATTCCCCAATTCGTTGTCCTCACCGTTCCGCCAACTGCTGCGATAACAGTTGATTGACCAGCCCGGGATTAGCTTTCCCTCTGGTAGCCTTCATCACCTGCCCCACAAACCAGCCGCGTAGCTTGTTTTCTCCGGCCAGATAACGGGCGACCATTTCCGGGTTGTCGTCGAGTATCTGAGTGACGGCCGTAGCCAGCGCAGCCTCATCAGAAATCTGGGCCAATCCTTTAGCCTCCACAATCTCCTGTGGCGACTGGCCGGATGTGAACATTTCCGCCAGCACATCTTTGGCCGTGTTATTGTTGATCGTCCCTTTGTCTACCAGAGCAATCAATTCCACCAACCCTTGCGGCGTGACCTGAATCCGGTCAATCATCTGCCGGTGTTCGTTCATCAGGCGAAACAGTTCGTTAATCATCCATTTGGCGATGGATTTGGGCGCGCCGCCGGCGGTTACGGCCGTATCAAACCATTCCCCTACAGCCCGCTCCTGCGCCAACACCTGCGCCTCATAAGCCGATAAGTCCAACTCATTGACATAACGCGCCGCCTTCGCATCCGGCAGTTCCGGCAGCGCCGCCCGCGCCGCCGCAATCCACTCGTCGGAAATGTACAGCGGGGGCAAATCCGGCTCCGGGAAATAGCGGTAATCTTCCGCCTCCTCCTTGACCCGCTGGCTGAAAGTGCGCTTTTTGGCCTCGTTCCAGCCGCGCGTCTCCTGCACCACCCGGTCGCCTGCATCCAGCACTTTGGCCTGCCGCTCAATCTCATACGCCGTGCCATCGGCCAGGACGCGGAAGCTGTTCAGGTTTTTCAGTTCGGTGCGGGTGCCTAATTCGGCGCTGCCGGACGGCCGTATGCTGATATTCGGCTCCACGCGCAGCACCCCCTTCTCCATATCGCCAGAATTGACGCCCAGATAGCGCAAAATCTGGCGGATTTTCATGGCATACGCCCGCGCCTCCTCGCCGGAATGGATGTCCGGCTCGGTCACAATCTCCAGCAGCGGCACGCCCGCCCGGTTGTAATCCACCAGCGACGTGCCGTCATCCACGTGCGTCAGCTTGCCCGTATCCTCCTCCATATGCACCCGCCGGATGCGGATGCGCCGCATCTCGTCGTTGACGGTCACATCCAGCCAGCCATTTACCCCAATCGGCTCCTCATACTGGCTAATCTGATACCCTTTGGGCAAATCCGGGTAGAAGTAATTTTTGCGGGCGAAGATATTGTCCTGGTTGATCTGGCAGTTGAGCGCCAGGGCGACGCGCAGGGCATATTCCACCGCTTTTTTGTTAATCACCGGCAGCGTGCCCGGCATACCGAGACAGAGGGGGGATACGGCCGTGTTCGGTTCCGCCTCCACGCTGTCCACTACCGGCGCGCCGGTAAACATCTTCGACTTTGTCATCAACTCCGCATGAATTTCCAGGCCAATAATTGCTTCGTATTTATCCATAATCTGTAAAAATCCGTATATCCAACCTTACCTGATTGACTGACAAATCTCAGATTTTACCGCGGAGAGCACGGAGAATGCAGAGATTTCTCTCCTGTACAAGCCTCCGCGATCTCTGCGTTCTCTCTGCGGTTTTGTAAGTTTTGTCAGTTAACCGGCAACCTTACCCCATCACCGCTTGCAAATCAGCCACCGACACGCCATGATAAACGCTGAATTCGGCCGGTTCGCGGCTGGCAATACCTTCCGGGATGTTGTCTACCAATTTATGCCAGGCCGGTTCATCCAGCGATTCGATAAAGGCGGCAAATTCGTCCGATTCGGGGTTTGGCGTCAGGTACTTGCGGTACATAGCCACCATCCCCTTGAGCATACCCAGATAAGGTTGAATGTCGGTCGTGGTGGACAGCGCTTCGCTGTCAATCCAGCCAATCGGTTCTTTTTCGATGGCCTGGGGCTGCAAAAGTTCTGTCTTCAGCAGCAGTTCAATGTCAAAGGCAAACCCTTTTTCGATGAGGTCTTCCACAACGGCTCGCACAGTGGGCGCGGTAAACGCCTTGAAACCGCACTGCGTGTCTACGATATATTCGATATTGTAAATAATCCGCTTCCACAAGTAAATGAACAGCTTGCCCCGCAAATTGCGCGCTCCCTTCTTCACCACAATCGAGGTCGGCTCCCGCCGGGAACCAATGGCAGATAATTTACCCTGATTGACAATGCCGTCCACCAACAGCCCTGTCTGCCCCAAATGGGTGGAGAGGTCGGCGTCGGTGAAGAGGATGATGTGATACGGCCGTGCCTCCTGCGCCGCCACCCACATCCCATACGCTATCGAACCGCCCTTCCGGCTGTCATTGGGCGAACTCATCGGCTTTGTTACCGGCAAACCTTGTTCAATCGCCTCCGCCAGGAATAACACCTGCACGTTATCCCCGTCGTAATGCTCCGCCAGAATTTGCTGGGCAATATAGCCGCTGCCATCCGGGCAGCCATCATCCACAATAATCATATCCCAGCTAAAATTAGGCGTATCGCCAAAAAGCCATTGCAATTGTTCAATTTTACGCAGCAGGAAATTTTCACCATACGGATGATCAGTATCCCGCTTGTGGATGCGCTCATGCTCTTTATACACGGCAAATACAACAGAAATGTGAATATCATCTGCAATCGCCGAAACAATCCGCTTCGATTTTGCCAGTTTCACCGCCAGATGCACGGCAAGCGGAACCTCATCCTTATGTGCCGCCAGTTCCACTTCTAACGCCTCTAAATCAGCCCGATCCGGATATTCCCGAAACAAAACATCAGCATCAGCCCGCACCTGATCCAGATGCGCCCGCTCTGTCAAATCAAGCATGGCCGGCGCTGCTTCAATCATGCCAGCAACCATGGGTGAAATAACAAAATAGTTGTCCATCAAACTCTCCTATAAAGCAGACCACAGATAAAGAGACCCACTGAACAACTCTGTAGGTACTCCCTATCTGTGGACATTTTCGGTTATAACAATCAGCCGTGCCGCCGCATAAAGGATTCCAGACGGTTCAGGGCTTCTTCGATTTTCTCGTAGGCGGTAGCGTAAGAAGCGCGCATAAAACCGGCCCCACTGGGGCCAAAGGCATCACCGGGAACCATGGCTACTTCTTCCTCTTCCAACAGACGCATGGCAAATTCATCACCGCTCATGCCGGTGCGAGCAATGGAAGGGAAGGCGTAAAATGCGCCGCGCGGCTCAAAGCAGTCCATTCCCAGCGTGTTGAAGCCGTCCACAATCAGGCGGCGGCGGCGATCATATTCCTGCCGCATATCTTCTACATATTGATCTGCTTCCGGGGAAAAGGCGGCCAGAGCGGCCATTTGTGCCGTGGTGGGAGCGGACATGATGGTGTATTGATGCACTTTGCGCATGGCGGCCAGAATCTCGTCCGGAGCGCAGGCGTAGCCAATGCGCCAACCGGTCATGGCGTAATCTTTGCTGAACCCTTGCAGCAGGATGGTACGCTCGCGCATTCCCGGCAAACTGGGAACGCAAGTATGTCCCACGCCATACACCAGCCGGTCGTAAATTTCGTCGGAGATGACGAGGAGATCGTGTTTTTGAGCCACGGCCGCAATCTCCAGCATCGTTTCGCGGGTCATTACGGCGCCGGTGGGGTTGTTGGGGTAACCGATGAGCAGGGCTTTGGTCTTGGGGGTAACGGCCGCTTCAATCGCTGCGGCCGTGACTTCAAAACCGTTCGCTACGTGGGTGGCTACGTTTACAGGGACACCACCAGCAAAAGTCACTTCGGGAGCGTAGGAGACAAAGCTGGGTTCGGGAATGATCACTTCGTCACCAGGGTTGAGTACGGCCGTGCAAGCCAAATACAACGCCTCACTCACCCCTACCGTGACAATAATCTCGTTTTCCGGATCGTACTGCACGTTATAACGCCGCTGCAAATTGTCAGCCAGCACACGGCGCAGTTCAATCGTGCCACTGTTGGAAGTGTACGCCGTCTCGCCCCGTTGCAGCGACTCAATGCCCGCCTGTAAAATCGGCTGCGGCGTCACAAAATCCGGTTCGCCAATGCCCAAAGAAATGACGTCTTTCATTGTGGCGGCAATATCAAAAAATTTGCGGATACCTGAAGGTGGCGCGCCGGCCACCCGGTCTGAAATAAAGTTGCGCATGATTTGCTCCTTACTTGTGTCTCACAGATAAATGGATCGCGGATAACAAAAATCCGTGGCCCATTTATCCATGAGCTAATTGGTTCATAAACGGCCGTTACCCCACGTCCACTATCGAATCATCTCCCACAAACATCGCTTTGGCTTGTCCGGTCAGTTTCGCATTCTCGCCAACCAGCGCCCCGTCCAAAATACACTCTTCAACTTCCGCGCCGGGGTCAATGACACTGTTGCGAATGATACTGTTTTTGACGACGGCTCCCGCGCCAATGCTGACGTAAGGGCCAATGACGCAGCCATCAATCACGGCGTCATCATGCAGGAAGACGGGGGGCAGAACGGTAAAATCTTCGGCATAGCTGCGGTCAATGGCGTCGGGGGAACTGTTGTAACCCATGCCCAGCAGTCGGCGGTTGGTGTTGAGGATGTTTTCCGGGTTACCCGCGTCCAGCCAGAATTCCACTTCTTTGGCCCGAATTTTGACGCCTTGCTCCATCAAAACGTGATAAGCATCTACCAAGTAGTATTCGCCTTTTGTTTGCCGGTCTTCACGGATGACGGTATCGAGGGCGTTGCGCAGGATACGGCCGTGTCTGAACCAATGTATCCCCGCAATCGCCTGCCGGTAACGGTCGTGATCCGGCTTTTCGATGATTTCCGTAACCAATCCGGCCTCATCCACAGCCACCACGCCAAATTTACGCGGATTTTCCACCTCCTCCACCAGCATCACCACATCCGCTGCCGGGTCAGGCAGTTCCGCGTAACGCGCCTGCACGATGCCGTCCCCAAAGGCAATGACCAACTCCCCCTCATCCATAAATTCCCGGCACAGCCAGAGGGCGTGCGCCTGGCCCAACTGGTCCTCCTGCGTCACAAAATGGCTGTCCAGATGCGGGTAATGCTCTTGAATCCAGGCTTCAATCTGGTCGCCCTTGTAGCCCACCACGAAGATTACTTCTTCCGTCGTGACAGGACTCATCAACTCCAGCAGATGACCGATGACGGTGTTACCGGCCACGTGCAATAATGCCTTTGCTCGGCTCCAAGTATACGGCCGCATTCGCGTACCAAATCCAGCCAGGGGGATGATAACTTTCATGTTACTCCATCTTGTGTCAATTAATCCGCAGGCGGATGCCAACCGGCTTCCACCCATATGGCGCGGGAACGTACCCGCAATTCGTTATTTAATGACAAAGCCGCTACCGTTGCCCGTCCGACGGCCGTTTTACCCACAATGATTACGGCCGTTTCATCCCAAGCAAAGTGATTATGCCACAATTGTGTACGAGGATTAAACAAAGGAACAATTTTTCCCGTTTCCGAATCCAAAAATTCTTCCAGCGTTCCTTTTGCTTCGTTGCAAAGACGGCAAGACAACCAAATATTGTCTTCATCATCATTGCCGCCATGTGCCATAGGCTTAATATGTTCCACAGTCAGGGGAATACCGCTCACAACCTCTTGCATTTGACAATAGCCACACCGATAACGGGCCAGAGCAGCAATCTGGGAACGTAGTTTACGGTTAATGCGGCTCACTGCGCAATTGGCAACTGCTCTGGCGAAGGCACTCGATAACCACGCCTTTTTAACAAGACGGCCGCATATCCTTTACGCAGCATCAGAATATCCGCCTCACGCCGCAAAATATCCAGTTCAGCCTGCTCCTCATCTGTCAAATTAGTTTCCCGCTTCTTTTCCAACAGCATCTCATAACCCCGCCAACGATCTGGCGGGAAAACCTGCTGAACTTCTTGCTGTAAATCAGCCACATCCATCTTCAGCAACGGAAAAACGTCTTTTTGATACTCGGCCGGAATATCCTCCAACAATGGTGGCAAGCTGCCAGCGAGGCTTTGCTCCACCAACGTTTCTACAGGTTGTTTCGTCAGTTGGGCAGCGCGTTCTAATTTTTCAAAAAGCGGTTCGGGCAATTCTATCGTTATGGTTGTCATAGAATCCTCACTGTTTTTTACTCATTATAACGGCTGTTCGGCCATTGCTCCCGTCCAATTCGCTGCCTGCTCATACGCATACGCCGCATTCAAAATAGTCGCCTCCTGCAAACTATTGCCGATTAGCTGCAAGCCGATGGGCAATCCCTGGCTGTCAAAACCGCAGGGAACGGAGATGCCGCAACTGGCGGACAAGTTGACGGACAAGGTGAAGATGTCTTGCAGGTACATTTGCAGTGGATCGTCGGCAATTTCGCCGATCTTGAAGGCGGTGGTGGGAGTCGTGGGAGTAACAATGACATCAACCTGATCGAAGGTGTTGAGGAAATCTTGCTTGATGAGGGTGCGCGCTTTCAGGGCACGGCCGTAATACTCATCATAGTATCCGGCAGACAAGGCATACGTCCCCAACATAATGCGCCGTTTCACTTCCGGGCCAAACAGGGCGCGTGTTTTTTTGACCGTATCAATCATATCCACACCCGCCACGCGAGGGCCAAAACGGACGCCATCGTAACGGGCCAGATTAGAGCTGGCTTCAGCGGGAGCGATGAGGTAGTACACAGGCAGGGCGTATTCCGTGTGAGGCAGGCTGATTTCTACAATTTCTGCACCCAATTCCGCCAGTTTATCAATGGCGGTACGCACGGCCGTTTCCACCTCCGCGTCAATTCCTTCTACAAAATACTCTTTGGGTACGCCCACCCGTAACCCGCGAATGTCTCCCGTCAGCGCCGCCTCGTAATCCGGCACGGGCACGTCGAGGGAAGTGCTGTCATGCGGATCGTGGCCGGCGATGGTTTGGAAGACGGCCGTACAATCCGCCACCGTGCGGCCAAATGTACCTACCTGATCCAGCGTCGAAGCAAAAGCCACCACGCCCCAACGGGAGACACGGCCGTAAGTCGGCCGCAGTCCCACAATACCGCAAAATGCCGCCGGCTGGCGCACACTGCCCCCCGTATCCGTGCCCAACGCGCCGTAGGCCAGGTTGGCTGCCACCGCCGCCGCACTGCCCCCGCTGCTGCCGCCGGGAACCCGGCTCAAATCCCAAGGGTTGCGCGTGGTCACATACGCCGAATTTTCCGTAGACGACCCCATAGCAAACTCGTCAGTATTCGTCTTGCCCAGGATAACCGCGCCCGCTTCCCGCAGTTTCCGCACCACAAAAGCGTCATACGGCGGCACAAACCCTTCCAGAATTTTGCTTCCGGCCGTTGTTTGGACACCTTCTGTGCAAATCATATCTTTGACGGCAAGGGGAATGCCCAGCAAAGGAGAATCATCACCCCGCGCCCGTCGCTCGTCTGCTTCCTGTGCCTGAGCCAAGGCCAATTCGTCTGTCAGCGTCAGATAGCTTTGGATGTCGTTGTCTATTGCCACGATACGTTCCAGCATGGCTTCAGTTACGGCCGTGCTGGTCGTCTCGCCATTTTGTAGGGCAGTTTGCAGTTCAGTTAATGTCAGGTTGGTTAAATCCATGATTTTGTGTGTTGTTTCTTCATTCATCCAAAATGGCTTGCACGACAAACTGGTCTTGGGCTGTTTGCGGGGCATTGAACAGGACGTCATCCATGGACAGGGGCGTCTCCACCACATCCTCCCGCATCACATTTTGCTGCGAAATGGCGTGGGCTGTTGGGGGCACATCGTCCAACTCCAGCTCATTCAGCCGTTCCGCATAATGCAAGATGGCCGAAAGCTGCCTTTGGTACAACGCTTTTTCCGCTTCCGTCAATTCCAGGCGGGCCAAATAAGCAATTTTTTCCACATCGCTGCGGCTTAAATCTGACATTGTTTTCCTCTACGCATTAGGGATCGTCTCTTCTTCATCCATTTCTTCCTGGATTTTCTGAAAAACCTCTTCCGTCCAGAAATTTTCCGGAGCTGTCAACTTATCAATGTACAAAACACCCTGCAAATGATCAATTTCATGCTGGAAAATGCGGGCTGTCCAGCCGTTGAGTTTGAGCTTTATTTTCTTGCCGTGCCGGTCCTGCGCCCGGACGCGGATGGCTTGACAGCGCTCCACTTCACCCAGATAGCCGGGGATAGAAAGGCAGCCTTCAATGCCATCTACCAACTCACGGGATTCCCACACGATGCGCGGATTAGCAATGACAAACAGTTGGCGCGAATTCGGAATTTCGTTCCCCTCATCATCTTCTTTGGGCAGAGATTCGATGACAGTAAGCTGAAGAGAACGGCCGATTTGCGGGGCAGCCAGACCGACGCCATTTGCCTCGCGCATGGTCTCAATCATATCGTCTATCAGTACCTGTAAATCATCATCAAATTGGGTTACAGGACGTGTTTTTTGTCTTAAGATAGGGTCTGGTAATGTTACAATATCTAATTTTGTCATAATTATTCGTGCTATATTTTTGAGAAACAGTCTTCTTTATTCTTCAGAGTCGTCTTCTAATGGAGGAATACTTTCTGGTGTCCGCGAGGAAATCAGGTCTTGTTCCCGCGCCTGCTGATAAACGTCCAGCATTACCGCATATTCTTTGTGGCGTGCTGCGGATCGTCTTTTGAACGCCTTTTCTTCTAATTCATCCAGCCGGGCAAAAATATCACTCATGATAACACTGGGGTAAGGGACATCATCAAATTCAATATTAATTGCATCACCGGCCGTTTCGATGTCAACATTACCGTAATTAAACAGGGTATGCAACAGCCCTGGCGTATAGGCATTGACATTTTGAATCCTCTCCAGGGGCGCCTGTTTTTGACTTTGACCAAAGCCAAACGGCCGTCTGTCAATATCAATCACCATCCGATCCGTCACCTGAAAAATATCATTCCGCCAATCTTCCACATCCCAAATAAACCAGGCCAGGTCAATCAGAAAAAAAACGATGAAAAACGGAGCAACCTGACCGGGTGAGAGTTTGAAAAAACTGACAATCAGATAAGCAATCAGAAACATCAAAGCAAAACCCGCCAGTTGCGCGGCCGTCATAAATAGGAGAACAATGTAATGTTTGCGGTAGGTAATGGTACCCTCTTCATCAATACGCCAGGCAAAACGTTTTCGGATGCTATGACCCAGTGAGCCAGTCAAATTTGGAGAAGATTGAGCAATCGGAACGTCATCATCTTCCACACTTTTCACAACCTTAGCTCTCGTCTTGACTTCAAAATAACTATCTAAAGATTGCCGCATCAATGTTTGTTGACGACTGGAGTCTACCTTCTTGACGAAGCTGGTCAACCGATCCAACGCCTCCTTTACAGTTTCCGGGCTGCCAATGTTGTCAAACACTATCGTGCCGAATGATGAAGCTGTAGTAATAACCGCATCGCCATAATGCAAATGATTTGCCAAAAAGGAAGGAGTAACAATTTCTACACTTTGAATCTGATCAATCCGGGCGGTCTTAATATCAATGCGGAAGGTACGCAGGTCAAACTCCCGGTGTACAATCCGCTTGTTTGTGACCAGGAAATAATCATTGGACCAATCTAAAATGCGAAAAAGGAGGATTCCCAGGAAAATAAGAGAAACAATAATAACGGCCGTAGCCTCCCAGCCATAAAAAAAAGAACCCTCTGTCTGCCCGGCAAAAACAAAATAAACAACAGTGACCGTTAAAACCCAACCCAAAATCGGCCAGATGAGTTTGACCAGCAGGTAATATTTGCTGCGCCGCGAACTATATTCCACCAACTCGTCAGGCAGAATGGGCACAACTGTTTTTTTGGCTTTCTTTTTAATATCAGCTTTTTGGGCTTCAGTCCAGGCTTCAGATTCAAAACCACTAAGAAGCTCACCGGTTACCGGATCACGTTCCGGCTCCAGCCCAGTGATACAGTCAGGATATTGGTTGATAAAGTTCAGGAAACGGCCGCTCTTGATAATAATCACCCTGGCCTTTTTCCCCCGCAAAGTAGTTGCCTCCACCGTCGCCGGATGGTCGCCAGGCACAAATAACCATTCTTCACCAAAATAATCACCCGGCAGATAATCTTTGCTCTTTTCCACGGGTGACGGAGTACCACCAGTGTTAGGAAGCCGACGTTCAGCATAAAGACGGCCGCTGCGCACAATATACATAGCATCAGCCACGTCCCCCTGATAGGCAACGATGGCGCCATCTTCATATTCCAGCTCTTCGCTGATGTCCGCTAACCCATCTAACTCGTCATCAGTGAGATTTGAAAATGGGGGCAGTTTTTCTAAAAATTCCGCTATATCCGTCATGCAATCCCGCTCTATAATACCTGCTTACTCACTCTATCTATTTTAACATAAAAGCAGCAAAGAGGGTGAAGTGCCTGTCAGACCAGTTCCGGGGGCAGAGAAAATGTACCATCAGGATTAGGCGGAAAGGGGAAAATTTGAATCACGGCCGTAACCGGCAGCGGCCCATAAATATGCGGGAACGCCTGACCCGTCTCATAACAATCCTCATACACCACCGGCACATCCACCAAAGCCGGATCAATGCCCAGCAGCACCAAGCCCGCCTGCCCCCGGTAAAATTCATTGGCCGGCCCCAACACCTGCGCCGCGGTAGAACAATGAATAAACCCCTCCGTTTCCAGAGATGCGTCCCGGTATTCACCTGAGGCAACGGCCGTATCCCAGGCCGTCTGCGTTGCAATATGTAAAATCATGTTTTCCCCATTTTGGCAGAGTATAACCGATTGAGAAAAAGCTGGTTATGCTTTCAGGCGAAAAATCTGTTCCTTTCCCAATCCGTTGTACTCTTCTCCCGCACAGACAATTGACAAAATCCCTGCCTGATTTATACTCGCTCCCATACTGATTTGTCCAAAAATTCAGGAGCATTCAATGAGCGCACATCTATCTGAATATCCTGGCGAGAATTCGGCCTGGTTTATCATCCAGAAAGGGCCTGATGCCGGACGGGAATTCAGCCTGGAACAAAGTATTTCCAGCATCGGCCGTTCTGCCGCCAACGACATCGTCCTCAACGACCCGGAAGTCTCCCGCCATCACGCCCGCATTCTGCGTCAGGGCAGCATCTACTCCATCGAGGATTTGGGCAGCACCAACGGCACCTTCGTCAACAATCAGCGATTGACCAGCCCGGTCTCGCTGTCCGATGGCGATCTGATTGGCTTTGGCGAGACAATTCAGGCCCAATTTGTGCGCCGCCAGCCAGCCCTGCCTCCTGTGCCCGATTGGGATGAACCCGCCGCCATGCCTGTTGTTCGGGAAGCCCATACACCCGCCGCCCCACCGGAAACGGCCGTACCCGAATCACCACCATCCACCGCCCCAACCTCCCGGTCCAAACTCATCGTCATCATCAGCCTCATCCTGCTGATTCTACTCTGCTGTTTCTGCGGCCTGCTCATTGTCGCGCTGGACAGCTACAACGAGGGACAATTGCTGTATTGCGGGAGCTTACGGCCGTTCTGGGAAACCATCCTCGGCCCCGCCGGCTTCAATCCCGTCTGTCCCTAAAACGGAAACAGAAGCGGCAAAAACAACAAGGCCAGCACCAGAGAAATCAACACCATCGGCAGCCCCACTTTAGCATAATCACTAAAACGATAATCACCCGCTCCCATCACCAGCGTATTCGTCGGCGAAGCCACCGGCGTCACAAAAGCCATCGAAGCCGCCACCGCCACTGCCATCAAAAAAGCGTGCGGCTGCACCCCCAACTCAACGGCTGCCGCAAAAGCCAGCGGTGCCACAATCACCGTCGTGGCCGTATTGGACAACACCTGGGTAAACCCCGACGTCAGTAAAAACAGCCCGGCCATCACCGCCAGCGGCCCAATCACCCCCAACGAATCCACCATTCCCTGTGACACGGCATCCACCACCCCCACCTTCTCCATTGCCGTACTCAGGGGAATCATCCCGGCAATCAAAAAGAGACTGCGCCAATCAATAAAGCCATACGCCTCATCCATCGTCAAGCAGCCCGTCACCACCATGGCCAGACCGGCTAACATGGCTGCGGCCGTTAACGACGTCAGCCCCGTAATCATCAACACCAGCATCCCGGCCAGAATAACCAGGGCTACATTCGCCTTCTCCTTGCGCGGCGCTTCAATCATCGCTTCCGGCTGGCCCATCACCACAAAATCGCGCCGGTTCTCCTTCAAAACAGCAATACGATCCCACGGCCCCTGCACCAGCAAAACGTCGCCAAATCGCAGCTTCGTGTCCCCTAAATTCAGCTTTTCCTCTGTGCCCGGCCGGTTAATGTTGAGAACAGTCAACTTATAAACCGTGCCAAAACGAACTTCCGCCAGCGTTTTGCCGATTAACCGGGAGCGGCGGGGCAGCACAACCTCAGCCACACCCACCTCACGGCTGAGCAGCGCTTTTTCATCTTTGGGCTTAGCTGGCAGCACCCCCAAATTCCACCGGGCGGCTGCGTGGGCTATGTCATCCGGCTCTCCTTTGACAATGAGAATGTCATCAAGCTGGATAGCCGTCCCCTCATCAATCAGAACCGGCTCGGCCTTCAATTTGGCCGGGTCAACCTTACGCTGAGTGAGGGCAAAATCAAACGTCTGCCGGGGATGGGTCAACCGCATAATTTTCAGAACCGTCACGTTAAAATCCCGGCCCAAGCCGGTCTCCGTCACCTTTTTACCAATGAGACCGGAGCCGCGCCGCACTCGCAGCCGCATCAATTGATCCGGCAGTTCATATTCTTCCACTAACTCTTTAGGCGTCACTACCCGCGGGGCGTCCACCTGCTGCCGCCGGTCTGGCAGCAAACGCCGCCCCACCAGCAGCATAAAGGCAATGCCCGCCACAATCAGAATAAGGCCCATCGGCGTAAAGCTGAAAAAGCCAAACGGCTCATACCCATTGGCCACCAGCACGTCACTCACAATGATATTGGGCGGCGTGCCGATAAGGGTGCTGGCTCCACCCAGCAGGGAACCAAAAGAAAGGGGGATGAGCAGTTTGGCCGGACTGATTTTGGCGTTTTTTGCCAACATAATGACGGCCGGCAGCAGGATCGCCACGGTGCCGGTATCGCTCATAAAACCGGACAGCAGGGCCACGGCCGTCATCAAGACAAAAATCAGGCGCAGTTCATCCGTGCCGGAAATAGAGAGAATGCGCCGGCCGATAGCCCCCGCCAACCCCGTATTCATCACCCCGCCGCCCACCACAAACAAGGCGCCAATGGTGAGTACGGCCGTACTGGAAAACCCCGCCAGCGCCTCCGACGTCGTCAAAAGCCCGGTCAGCATCAGCAAGACCACTACCCCCAGGGCCACCACGTCCACCCGCATCTTTTCCGAGATAAACAGAATAATGGCCGCAACCAAAATCCCTGTTACCAGCCACATTTCCAGCGTCATAGCAACCTCATCTTATTTCAAGCCGCCTTCCAGCAGCCACTTTTCAAAAAACGCCTCCAGCGACTGGCCGGACGCCTCTTCCATGATTGCCTGAAACTGGGCATCACTGGCTGTACCGCCGCCATATTCCGCCAAATAAGTTCGCAGCCCGGCAAAAAACGCCTCATCCCCCACCGTCTGCCGCAATTCGTGAATCATCAGCGCCCCGCCAAAATAACTGTTTGTGGAAAACAAGCGGCGCGGCGGCGGGTTGAGCAGCGGTTGGACAATGCCATCATCCTCCAGCGAAGCCCGCACTCCTTCCATGACCAAATCCACCTCTTCCGGGTCGTCCCGATTTTCCCACAAGATGGTCACATAAGTAGCAAACCCCTCATTGCGCCACATCTCCCCCCAGGAATCCAGGCTGACCCAATCGCCAAACCACATATGGGCCATTTCATGGATAACGGTACTCTCGTCCAGCATCCCGGAAGACAGCAGCACCATCGTTTGCGTTTCCAAAGAGACGCCCGGCGCGTGAACCGTCACGTAACCAAATTCCTCAAAGGGATACAGGCCAAACAAGTCACTCATCCATTCGATAGCTTCCCCCACGTTAGCCGTACTACGCACAAACGCCCCCCGGTCATCAGGAAAAACATAATCCCGCAGCGTAATGCCGGAGGGCGACTGCCCCTCAACCCGTTTATATTCCCCCACGGCAATCGTCGCCAGATAAGAAGCCATCGGGTAATTGTGTTCCCAGACAAATGTGGTTCCCGGCGAGCCATCCGGCATAGGCGTATCTTCCAGAGTGGTAAGCAGAGTGCCGTTGGACACGGCCGTCAATCCCTCCGGTACCGTCACCTCAAAACGATACGTCGCCTTATCTTTGGGATGGTCATTATTGGGAAACCAGAATCGCGCCCCATCCGGTTCTGACAACACATAAATCGTCTCCTCATCCCCATAAAACATACCGATGCTCTCCGCAAAAGGCACATAGCGCGACGGCCGGTCATCCGGCGTCCCCGCATAGCTCACTTCAATCGTAAACAGTTCGCCCGCCGCCAATGGTTCCGGCAGTTGGATAATCAGCTTGTCATCCTCCCGGCTGAACAGCGCCGGAACGCCATCCACCAACAGCGGCTCAATCTCAAAACCAATAAAATCCAGGGACAACTCCCCTAAATTGTCCACCTCAGCCTCAGCTTCAATCGTGACCGTGCTGCTAAATTCCTCAACGGTCGGGTCCAGGGCAATCTGGATGGTGTAATGCTGTACGTCGTAGCCGGTATTGCCCAACTCTGGAGTATACGGATCACCCAGAGAACGGCCGCCAGCCACAATCTCGGTCTCAACTTCAGCAATGGGGGCTACGGCCGTTTCCTCAGGTACAGTGACGGTGGGTACGGCCGTAGCCGGCTCAACCGTCACCTCCGGCGTCACTGCCTGCTCCCCACAAGCCGCCAAAAGCAACAACCCAACCACCAACCACACCACTTTAACTTTTGCTTGGAAAATTTGCATTCTCACTCCTTAACCACCATACTCAGTATGCAGTAATCAGTTTTCAGTGTTCAGTTTAACGTATCCACTGAAAACTGAACACTGAATACTGAAAACTGGCATGGAAAAATGACCGAAAAACCACACCTCCGCCCGCTTGATTTCCAGCAAGTGCAACACCAGGGTCAACCCATGTGGTACCTGCGCGACCCCATGAAGCTGACCGATTACCAGTTGCTCATGCCCCCCGCCCTGGCCCAAATCCTTCTCTT
Organism: Chloroflexota bacterium; assembly: GCA_024278255.1. Taxonomy (GTDB): domain Bacteria; phylum Chloroflexota; class Anaerolineae; order Promineifilales; family Promineifilaceae; genus JAJRTP01. The sequence continues at coordinate 18,575 of JAJRTP010000140.1, forward strand.
TTGCGATGGAACCCGTGACATTGACGAAATCCACGAAGCCCTGTGCGACCACCTCAACGCGCCCATCAACTACGACATCGTCGTAGACACCATTGCCCAATTGGACGAAGCCTGCCTGCTGGAAAACGAACGCTCCCGCAAAGCGTTGGTCGATCTGCGCCAGGCCTACCGGGCGCAGCCCTATCGTCCTGCCGCTCTGGCCGGACTCAGCTACCCGGAAACCCCGGCCATCCTCACCCATCTCCTGGACTCTTACGCCGCTGAGGACAATTTGAATGGCTGGGAACCATGGTACGGCCGGGGCATCATCGCCCCCCACATAGATTACCAACGCGGCGGCCCTGTCTACGCCAAAACGTACCGCCGCGCCGAAGCCGCCATCCTCAACGCCGACCTCATCCTCGTCTTCGGTACCGACCATAACGGCGGCCCCGGCACGTTCACCTTAACCAAGCAGCCCTACGCCA
>JAJRTP010000141.1 GCA_024278255.1 Chloroflexota bacterium
CAGGGCGGCGTAGCCATCGGCCACGACCAGGGCAGCCCCAGCGGGCGGCGCATGTTGTATGATTACGGCCTTTCCCAGGGATACGGCATCGTCTATTCCACCGGCACCAAAACCGGCACTCATTACAACCTGGAATTGGGCGGCGAAACAGCCTTGATGGTTAAAGAACGTTTCATCGAACTGTACGACACGCCCATTTACACCGTTGGCGTCGGCGGCTCCGGCGGCGGCATCCAGCAGTACATCTACGGCCAAAACCACAAAGGCTTGCTCGACGCTGCCATTCCCCAATACTCCTATCCCGACATGGTGACTCAAACCGTCCACGTAGGCGACTGCGAACTGCTGGAGTTTTACATGGACGTGGTAGACGGCGGCAATCCCCGCTGGCAAACCTGGACAAACCGCACCTTGCTCGAAGGGCTGAACGCCAGCAACGACCTCTCTAACCCGTACACCCAGGCCAACGGCCTGACGGAATGTATCAACGGCTGGCGCGGCCTTTCTCCGTTGGTGCTGAATCCGCTTTACGGTTACGTGGACGGGCAGGAACTATACCAGCCACAGTCGGCCGTGGCCAACATCGAATGGACGCATTTTGGCGATCTGGTCAACATTTACGGCACGGATGAGAGCGGCTACGCTCGCAGCTTCTGGGATAACGTGGGGGTGCAGTACGGCCTGCAAGCGGTAGCCGACGGCGCGATTACGCCCCAGGAATTTCTCAAGCTGAACGCCAACATTGGCGGCTGGAAGGATGCCGCCGACATGGTGCAGGAAGGCTCCCCCTTCTTCCCGCCCGGCGTGATTGACCTGACCAACTGGGACCCGTGGAGCGCCCGCAACCAGAACCTCAGCCCGGACTGGGGGCTGACTCCGGCGCAGCGCACGGAAGGGGACATTTTGGCGATGAATGCCGCTTACGAAGCCGGGCTGGTCTTCATGGGCGACATGGACATTCCCATTATTGATTGGCGGCATTATCTGGAACCGGTGCTGGATATGCACAATGCGCACCAGTCGTTTGCTTCCCGCCAGCGGATAATTGATTACAAGGGGAATGCGGACAATCAGGCGATCTGGTTTACGGCCGTAGACCCCAACCAACCCCACTTTGACCAGACGCCGGAAGCGTTCCAGGTGATGGACGAATGGATGAGCAACATCAAGGCCAATCCCGCGCTGGGCGTCGCCGGCAACAAACCGGGCCGCGCCACCGACCGCTGCTTCGACGCCGGCGGTAATGAAATCGCCGCCGGTCCGGACGTGTGGAACGGCATTCTGAATAACGGCCCCCAAGGAACCTGCACCCAACAATTCCCCGTCTACAGCACCTCGCGCATCGTGGCTGGCGGCCCGTTCAAGGGCAGCATCTTCAAATGCGAATTAAAACCGGTCACTCAGGCTGTGGTTGATGGCGATTATGGGGTTTGGACGCCTACGGCCGTAGAACAAGCCGCCCTGGAAACCATCTTCCCCGACGGCGTTTGCGATTTCAGCCAACCGGATGCCGGTTTACCGCCCGGCTGGTAATTTGTAACCAGGTGATTGGGTAACCGGGTAATTGCGCAATTGTACTCGGTTACCCAATTGCTTCCTTCCGGCGTCACGTAAACGGCCATAATACCGCCATCCTCTTGCTACTTCCAGACAGGATATGATACTATCTAAATGCGCCCCGTAATCCCGGGACAAATCTGGTTGTGACAAATAATGGCTGACAATGTATCCCCCTTCAAAACAAGATCGAAGCAGTGGCAAAGCCTGCTATTTATGGTATTGACGGGCCTTGTTCTGGGTGTAATTGGCAGTCTGGTAAACCGGGCCTGGGCCAGTGTGGTGGGCACGGCCGTACTCCTCGGCGTATTTGGCGCCTACAACAACGTTCTCAAACGCAATACCGGCATTATCAGCGGTCTGATCGCCGGGGGGCTGATTGGCTTATTCATTGCCATTCTCAGCTTTGCCTGGGGTGGCGAGATTGAAAACGTCCTGCACGGCGCTTTTTTCGGCCTGGTACGCGGGTTGGTGATCGGCATTGTCGTCGGGCTGCTCACCAGAGCGCCTGCCCACAAAGATGACCAGTGGTACTCAAAGCTGTTTTTACTGGTAGGTTCCATCGCCGTCGGCGCACTGCTGGGCGGCGGCGTCGGTCTGGTAGCCGGAACCGTTCTCGGCCTGATTTTGTATATGCCCGGCGCAGTCCTGCTGGCCCTGCTCCTGGGAGGCATCATTGGCGGCTATTTCGGATCTTACTACGATACCCGGCAAGCCATGTTGATTGGCGCGGGCAGTGGGGCAGCCCTGGCTCTGTTGGCTGTTTCATTCCAGGGAGCGCTGGCCGGAATTGTCCTGGGAGGGATGGCCGGCGCGCTGGCTCCTATGCTGCTGGTAGCCTCGATTGGCGCTTACGGCGGTCTGACCAGCCGGGGAGTCAAAGCCATGTTGGTAGAAGCGGCTGAAGCGCCGGCCGAAATGATCCAGCAGGGCGCGGTACCTTTTCTCGCCCCGGCAGTTGTGGTAGGGATTATTGTCGGCGCAGCCGCTGCCGGTACAGACGGGGTACTGGCATTAACCATCAGCCTGGCTTTACTCGGCATGATGCTGGGGGTGTTGGGTGAATTGGAAGGCCGGCCGAACAACAAAGTTACTATGCGCAAGATGATTGAACTGGTGATCATCGGCTCAGACGATTGGCCGATAGATGAAGTGAAGAATCGGGTGATTGGGACACACCGGAAAACGGCCGTAACCGGAGCAATCATTGGCGTGAGCGTCGGGCTGATCAGTGCCGGACTGGGTATCATTCTGGGCCAAATTCTCCTTCTACTCATCCAAAACAACCTGTAACCCAACCTTCTCTGGTGCGATTTCTGACTCATCCCCCAATCATACTTATTGACAGAAATGACGCACCGTGTTATAAAATAGTTAATTATGATGCAGTGCGTTATATCGGGTGTTTTAACACCGCTTTTTTACAAATATGCGTGATATTTATTTGGGTTTAGGGACGAATCTGGGCGACCGCCGCCGCAACCTGGAACGGGCTGTTCTGGGGTTGGGACCGGTGCTGACGGTTACGGCCGTATCCCCCATCTATGCCTCTGAACCCTGGGGCATCACCGATCAGCCTGAATTTTTGAACATTTGCCTGGCCGGGCACACGGCCGTATCCCCCACCGAACTGCTCCCCTTCATCAAAAATCTGGAAGTTGAACTGGGCCGCCAGGAAACGATCAAATGGGGGCCGCGCCTGATTGACATTGATATTCTCCTTTACGCGGACTGGATTGTGCAGTCCGATGATTTAACCATTCCCCATGCTTTTATGACAGAACGCGCCTTCGTGTTACGGCCGTTAGCCGACATTGCGCCCGATGTGATCCATCCGGTCAATGGGCTGACGGTAGCGGAGATGGCTGCGGCCGTAGATTCCGACGGCTTGGAACGCTTGCCGGAACCATTGGCTGTACCGCTGGCTGTTTAACAGCAGTCGGCACACCCGCACAGGGATGAGTTTGCGCTCAAAAAATGAGTGACAACTCAGAAAATGAGCAAACATGACAAAAACACGCAACAACAAAGCGTCAACACCATACATTAAAACGAAAGAATCGGTGATAGTCTTCGTTTGGGCCAAAAACCGTAGGACGATTTTGTAAATCGTCCGGGCGATTTGCAAAATCGCCCTACACTGGGCAAAACGAAGTCCATACCTGAAGAATCATTACGCAACACGCAATACGATCAAATGTTAGAAGCACAGCCTGTGACCAGACGAGATAGACGGATTGCCGCCCGGAAAGCGCAAATTCTGGATGCGGCTGCCACTGTATTCAGCCAGCGGGGCTACGAAAACGCCACCACCCGCGAAATCGCCGAAACGGCCGATGTAGCCGAGGGCACCCTCTACAACTACTTCCAGAACAAACGGGAACTGCTCATCGGCGTCGCCCGCGCCTATGCGGATGAAGTTTCCGCCGACATTCAATCAGTTCAAGCCGAGCAATTTGAAGATATGTTGGCCCAGCTAATGGCCAACCGCTTCCGGCGCGGCCGGGAACGCCGCCTGTTCATGCTCTTTTTGGCCGAAGCCCGCCACAACGCCGACGTCCATCGCTACTATGTAGAAGAAGCCCTCTACCGCATCATGGACGTAACCGAACAGCGGGTAACGGCCTTGATTGAGGCAGGCAAAATGCGCCCGGTAGACCCCTTGGTCGCCAGCCGCACCATGAGCGCCACCATCATGGGCTTTGCCGCCATGTTCGAACTGGGCATCACCGTCCCCTACTCCTCACCGGAACGTCTGGGCACAGAAGTGACGGATATTTTCCTGAATGGCCTGCGCGCGGAAGAGGATAAGTGAGAGAGTGAGGAGATGAGGGGATAAAGCGACTACCAGACTAGCCGACTACAGGACTACTCGACTAAATGACTGATTTTATTTGGGGTGAACGCACCTACGTAATGGGGATTCTTAACGTGACGCCGGACAGTTTTTCCGGGGATGGACTGCTGTCGCCGGAAGAAACTGTGACGCGAGCAGTGGCTCAGGCGCAGCAGTTTGAAACTGATGGCGCGGATATTCTGGACATTGGCGGCGAAAGCACCCGGCCCGGCAGTGTGCCCGTTTCGGCCGAAGAGGAGTTGGCGCGGGTTATTCGGGTGATTACGGCCGTGCGTGCCGCCACAGACCTCCCCATTTCCATAGACACCTACCGCGCCACCGTAGCCGAAGCCGCCTTGCAAGCCGGGGCCAATTGGGTCAACGACGTGTGGGGGCTGCGGATGGATGAGCGGATGGCCGGGGTCGTGGCGGCGGCCGGCTGCCCGATAATCATTATGCACAATCGCAGCAAGCCAAAAGATGTGGCCCAGACGGAGCGTTTGGGCGGCCGTTACCTGGGGGTGGAGTATGATGATTTGATTACCGATATTAAAAGTGAATTGCAGGTAAGTATTGATCTGGCCCTGGCTGCCGGGGTACAGCCGGAAAAAATCATTATTGATCCCGGCATCGGCTTCGGCAAGACCGTCGGCCAGAATTTGCAGATTGTGAACGAGTTAGATCAGTTTAAAGAGTTGGGCTTTCCTATTTTGCTGGGCACGTCGCGCAAGTCGTTTATCGGTTACACGCTGGATTTGCCGCCGGATGACCGGGTGGAAGGCACGGCCGTAACCATCACCATCGGCATTGATCGCGGCGCAGACATCGTGCGCGTCCACGACGTGAAATAAATGGTGCGCATCGCCCGCATGACAGACAGTATTGTAAGGTAGAACAATTTTGAAAATTGTTCCCCATATAAGGAGCATCCTATGTTAGATTTCAGACCAGACGACGAGCAGAAAATGCTCATTGAAGCCATTATGCGTTACGCTGAGGAGCGGATGCGCAAAGTGTACCGGGACGCCGAAGAAGAAGGCGTCGTTCCCACCGACGTGGTACAGGCAGGCTGGGAAATGGGCGTCCTGCCTACCGGTCTGCCGGAAGAGTACGGCGGTTTCGGCGAATATTCGGCCGTTACCGGCGTGCTGGCCGCCGAGGGGCTGGCCTGGGGCGACCTGGCCATTGCCTTCAACATCATGGTGCCCAACCTGGTAGCCATGCCGGTGATGCTGGCCGGGACGGAAGCGCAAAAAGCGGACCTGCTGCCCCGGTTCACCGAAGAAGCGATGCCGCCCATGACGGCCGCACTCACC
>JAJRTP010000142.1 GCA_024278255.1 Chloroflexota bacterium
GATGGGAATATTGTCAATAACGGCCGATAAAAGAGCCACAATCCAGATGATCGCCACGCCCAAAATGACCGGGCTTACCTGTTCCGCCAGCATCTCAATCCACTCCGCCACCAAATCCAAAACTCCGGCCGCCTCCAGCCCGCCCACCATAATGAACAGCGAAGCGAAAAAGAGCAGCACCGGCCATTCCACGTGGGCCAGCATCTCATTCATATTTTTGGGGCGAATCCACAGGAGCGCAGTAGCTGCGCCTCCCATCGCCACAAAAGCCGGGCTGATGCGGAACAGGTGGTGGACAAAGAATAAAGCAACGGCAATGCCCAGGACAATAATCACTTTACGGGCCGTCATGGGATGGTCCAATGCTTTGGCCGGATCAAGCTGCTGAACCCGTCTGGCGGCATCCGGCCGGGTGACCAAATCAGCCCGAAATTGGCGCAGGAGCAAAAACAAAACCGCCACCCAGCAGATGATAACGATGGGCAAAGCGTGGGTGATAAAATCCATAAATGTTAGTTCCACGGCCGAACCGATGAGGACATTCGGAGGATCGCCAACCAGGGTGCCCGCGCCGCCCGTGTTGGCCAGGATGGCTTCGGCGATGAGAAAGGGGGCCGGATTGATGGCTAAAATTTCGCTGATGAGAATGGTCACCGGGGCGATGAGGACAACAGTGGTTACGTTATCGAGGAACATGGAGAGGACGGTGGTGACAGTGCCCAACAAGATGAGCAGGTACACGGAATTGCCTTTTGACAAGCGGCCTACTTTGATGGCCAGGTATTCGAAGAAGCCGGTCGGCTGCAGCAGGGCTACCAGCACCATCATGCCAAAGAGGAGGGCCAGGGTTTCAAAATCTACGGCCGTAACCGCCTCTTCTTCACTGTAAAAGCCCCATACGATACCGGCAGCAATCATCAAACCGGCCCCGGCCAGGCCGACGATGGTGCGGTGGATTTTTTCGGTAAAGATCAGGAGCAGGGTGGCGGCAAAGATGAGTGAGGAGACGATGATAGCCGTAATTTGTTCGCTCATGGACTGGCGCCTGAAGGGTTGCTTTGCTGCCAGCGGGCCAGGAGTGCCGTGCCGATGTCCACGCGGGAGGCCAACCCGACCAAACGGCCGTCGTCATCCACCACCGGCAAATCATAAATCTCGTGTTTGTCTATCAGGGCAAAGGCGCGTAACAGGCCGCTGCCAACCCGCACGGAGACGGCCGTTTCCATGAGATTACGGATGGGGATTACGGCCGTTTCCGCCGAAATAGCGGCATCTTCATACACGCCAAAATCAGCCTGCACAAAATCAAAATCCGGCAGCAAATCCACAAAGGCGGGCATGACCAGCTTTAACAGATCGCGCAGGTGTAAAATGCCGGCCAGATGGTTTGTCCCGTCTACGACGGGCAGGGTGCCGATATGGTGCTGCACAAACAGGTGAGCGGCTTCTTGTACAGTGGCTTCCACCCCAATAGAAATGGCGTCCGGTTTCATACATTGCTGGACATTCATCGTTTTGCACTCCTGACGCTGCAATTAAATGGAACCACGGATGCTACAGATTGGCTGAATTTTCACGGATTTTTTTGATGATCTCTGAAAATCCGCCAAATCCGTTAAATCCGCGACCTTATTCTCAGATCACATTATCGTACTCATGGGATCGTATGAGATTGTGGCGCAAAGGGGTAGTGAGTTCTGATATGTTACGGCCGTTACGGATGTCACCAGACCCACGTCCTGCCATCTGTCAGCCATTCACATGATCATTGTAACTATAAGAAACTGCGCCATTCCGGTAAAATGGAAGCACCCTTTTCTGGAAGGGAATCCAAAACCTAAGGAGCGTTAACAACTTATGATGAAACGATTGTCTTTTCTCAGTTTGCTGATCCTGCTGCTGTTGGCGGCTTGCAACACAACCGCGGAGAAGCAGGAAGCAGCACCGGCCATAGTTCCCGGTACCGGGCCGGTGGTAGAAGTGTTCCGGTCACCTACTTGAGGCTGCTGCGGCGATTGGATTGCGTATTTGCAGGAGAATGGGTACACGGTGCAGGTCAATGATGTAACTGACCTGATGGCCGTAAAAAACCGGTACCAAGTTCCCGCAGCACTGCAATCCTGCCATACGGCCGTCGTGGACGGCTATGTAGTTGAAGGGCATGTACCCGTTACAGAAATTGAACAAATGTTGACCGAGCGACCGGACATTATCGGCGTGGCCGTGGCTGGAATGCCACCCGGCTCACCCGGCATGGACGCAGGTGGAGTCACACAACCGTATGACGTAGTCGCTTTTGATGAGGCCGGGAATATGGAGGTGATGGCTAGTTATAATCAGTGAAAAGTGGTAGAAGGTAAGATCACAAAAAACACCGTCCCAGAGAGTTTCTGGGGCGGTGTTTTCCTGTGGGCGGTACAAGACTCGAACTTGTGACCTCTACGATGTCAACGTAGCGCTCTAACCAACTGAGCCAACCGCCCGGATATAGCTAAATTATACTCGCCTTTAGACGGCCGTCAAAAAAATAACATAATGTCAGTTGCCCTCACAAACAGCCCTATGGTATAGTTGACCGGGTAATGAATCTCTTAAACCGGGCCACTGTTTCACCCCACAAATTTTAGCGGGAAGTTTATTTGGGGCGAGACGGTTAAACAGAAGCAAACGGCCGTTGTCAATTCAGCAAAACGAGTTTGCTTCAGTACCAGACTACTTTGAGAAAAAACAGATTATCACCTAACCTGAATGTCTTTATTATCATTTTAGTAGCCATTGTGGTGGCCGCTATAGGGTATACCCTCAATGACAGTTTAGGGGTGCAGCTCGAGCTGCTTGGCGCTTTGTTTTGGCTCTCTGTACTCGGCGTCACCTTTGTCTTTGTTCTCCTTTATTTTGCCCAATTTATCACGCCTTTAGGGGGCAGCGATGGTTGGTGGCAGGGGTGGTATTTGATGGTGCGGGCTTATTTCACTTCGCCTTCAGCCAGCGTCAGAATGCCGGGCAAGTCCGCCAAAAAGGATCGTAAGCAGAAGCGCAGCCGGACAAAGAAGAAACAGGCTGCCAAAGAAGAACTACCGCCCAGTTTTGCTACGTTGAATGCGGGGTTGTTACGGCCGTATCAAGTCATTGCCGTCACTAAGGGGAAACAGTACGTTGGCCCCAAAGGACCGGGCTTCACCATGCTAGGCATCAGAGAACAGGTACGCAAACTGGTAGACCTGCGCAAACAAAGCCGCAGCCAAACCATCGAAGTCACCACCCGCGACGGTATCCAGATCAAAGCCGACGTTACCGTTGAATTTCAGGTAGAGCGCCCCCCGGTAACGCCCAATGAGAGACTACTGTACCCTTACGAACCAGAAGCTGTCTTTTTTATCACCTACGCTGATACTGTAGATGAAAATGGCGTACCCCAATCCTGGACATCGCAAGTAATGGACAAAGCGGCAGCCCTGGCCCTGACGGAACTGGCCAAATACTCTCTCGACGACATTCTGGAACCGGCCAAAGGCATACCCGGTAAAGTGATCGAAGCTGTGCAAAGAAAACTGGAAGACACTTTTGGGCGGCATCACATACAATTTTTGACCGTCAAAACAATCCCCAATATCCAGGACAAGGTATGGGAACAGCAGAAAAAACGATGGAAATCAGAATGGGAGCATAAAATAGAAATCCGTCAAAATGCCGGGCAAGCAGAAGCTGACCGGCGGTTGAAGCAAGCCAGAGCCAGAGCGCAAATTGAAATTATAGACACTATTGCCCGCAGTATAGACGCTATGCGTCAGGAGAATGACGCCGATTTAGCTCAAATCATTACCTTGCGCATGATTGAAGCGCTGGAAGAAGCGGTCTCGGAAGGTTCTATTCAGGCGATGGTACCCCAACAAATTATGGCCAGCCTGGTAGCGGACACTTCGCGGCAAATGAAAACGTGGGGGAAGGAAATTCCGCCGCCACAAATATCAGCCAATTACAGGAAGAAGGAGGAACGGCCGTGACCAGCCAATCTACTTCTCCCTACGCCAAGCCGCCGGCAAACATGCCTACCCGCGGCAACAAGTTCTATTTCTGGTTTCTCATCGCCCTCCTGTTGGGTTACTGGCTGCTCTCCTTTTTCGTAGAGCGGAGCAATATGAGTGCGCAATTGCTCCCGCCATGGGATTACCTGTTTCCGGTAAACAATCCGTCCACTCTTACTATTTTCATCACAGGGTTGTTTTCCTTTAAGGTGATGCGCCACCTGATACCGGTTATTATCGGTGCATTTTTTGCCTATGAAGCGGCCGTTCACCTTGTCTGGCAGCTATACGATTTCTCCGATAAAAAAGACGCCCGCAAATTCCTGGGCCGCCTGCGTTCTTCCGGCCCCTCATTTGAACAGCCTCTCCTCGTTTCAGCCGACACGCTGGAAGATCACCGGCAAGATTCCGTCATCCTGCACGTGGGTGGACCGGGGCGTATTCAGATCAAAGGCACGGAAGTAGCCGTTACCGAAATCAATGACAGCCTCTGCCGCATCCTGCCCGGCGGCAAACATTGGTTGTACCCTTTTGAATACGTTCACACAGTCCTCGACTTACGCCCCCAGGAACGCACCGCCACCGATGTATCCGTCCGCACCAGCGATGGTATCCCCCTGACCGTCACTTTCAACATCCGCTACCGGGTTAAACAAGGCCAGCAGCCCACCCGGCAAAACCCCTACCCCTATGACGCAGAAGCCGTGCGCTTTCTGGCTTATAAAATCACCGTCTCGGATGACAGTGGCAGCGCGGGCAACTGGGAAAAAATGCCCCTGGGTCTGACCACAAAAATATTAACCATCACGCTTAAAAAATATCTGGCCGACGAGATTCTGCACCCGGACGGCCGTGAAGACGAACCCTACCTCGCCCTGAGCCGACAAGTTCTGCAAACAGCCAAAGCCGCACTAGACAAAAACGGCATTAAACTGCTGGACGTCAACATCCACTCCATCAAACTCCCCGACGACATTGAAGAACCCTACATGAAATATTGGCAGATGCAGTCCAACCTGCAAATAGCAATGAGCCAGGCCGACAATAAGGCTGCCGCCCTGGAAGCAGAAGAAAAAGCCCGCGCCGAAGCTGAAGCAACCATGATCCAAGCCATTCTGGAAGGCATTCAGCGTGCCCGTCGTTCCGGCGCCACGACCAACGTCGGGGAAGTCGTCGCCCTGCGCTTAGTGGAAGCATTGGAGCAAATGGCTTATACATCCCAGCAAAGGCGACCTGAAGTTTATCGTCCTTTGATTCCTCAAATCGTCCAGGTACACCAGGAATTAGCGAACGGTGATGATGAATCATCAGGAAGCAAAACACAATGAATCCGCTCAATCCCAGCGCATTTGAAATACACAGCCCCACCCACAAAGCGGTTGTGCAACTGGACGAATTAGCCGCCTGGCTTTATCCCGACCCCAGTCCCCACGTCCTCACCCTGCGCGATTTTCGCAACCGCTACCCGCTCACCGGACTAGGCAACCCGGCCACCAGAGCCATCGAGCAATCCCAACGCATCAACCAGACCATTGGCGATTTTTCCCAAAGAGGCTTATGTGAATATCAGATTGGCTTGATTTATTTGTATTGGGGCAAATATCGTAGCGCAGCGCGGCAGTTCCAACTAGCGCAAAGGCAATGGACGTTCCTCAAAAACCAGGCATCCCATTGTTTGGCACATTTTGCCGAAGGTACAGCCCGCCAATTGGCCCACCAATATGAAGTGGCCTCCGTCTGCTACGGCCGTGCAGAACATCACCTCGCGCAACTGCAAAATTTCCCGCACCCCGGCACGCCAGATGAGTTTGTCCAGGACATTTCCCGCTATCTGAATGCTAATTTCACCGCCTTACAACAAGTTTTGTGGCAAGCCGAGGATAAACCCGACGAAGACGCCAACACATATTACGGGCTGCCTGACCCCAGCGATTATGGTGAGC
>JAJRTP010000143.1 GCA_024278255.1 Chloroflexota bacterium
AGGTTAACGCCCCAAAACGTGTCCATTTTTCGACCATTGTGCCCTTACGTAAGAAAATGAAGCTCCAGAACCCAGTTAAACCTATGGCAGCAATGATCAGGGGAATTGGGAAACCATCAACCCAGCTTATGTAGGGCAGGAACATAAACATGCCGCCAATGGCGGGTATGGCAAACAGCAGCATTGCCAGGGGGTACGTCCATTCTTCGCCCTTTTTGATTTCTTGCGAAATGACGACTAAGGCCACGCCAGCAACAAAGATAAAGGCCCGCCAGACCGGATAGAAAAAATCGAAAAGGGGGATGCCGCTGGTAAATGTGGGGAAACCGGCGTCAATATGGGCGATTAATCCTACCAATACCCGTTCCAGTCCCGTTTGCACAATAAAGGGGGTCACGGCGAACATGAGTATGCCTACGCCAATGGCGATCCAGGACATGATCTTAAGATTTTTCTTTGAGGTACCTTGCATTTTTATGCCTCCTAGTACTTTTCTTGATTTCCACTCTTCCACGCCAACAATTGATGGGCTTATGTGAAATGTATCACAAGGGAGCAGGAATGTATTTAGCTTTTCGCAAATCGCCGGGAAAGTGGCTTGCGGGAAATTGATTGTAGGCAATGGAAAAAAAGCAGAGAAAAAATCTGTTACATCTATAGGTACATTTGACTCTGCTGAAAAAAGGTTGTTTTGAGTCAAAAACCCGGTTTCTATAGTCGAGTAACCGATATGAAATTGAACAAGAAACCGGGTTTTTTCAGTGGACTCACATATAGATAAAAACATGTCCAGAATTGAAAATCATTTCAACTCTGGACATCGTTATGGAAGGACAACAACTGTACTGTTACGTGTTGTGTGTGACCTGCGAGGATGATAATTAAAGGCTGCGGAAAACCTCACAGGTTTAATCCGCTAAGCCGCTTTTGGTTGCAGATTGGTTTCTTTTTCCGGTGCTTCGACATCTGCATACTTGTTAAGGAGACGGGTTTTGACGACCGGGATTAACATCATGACGACAATGCTCAAGCCCATTAAGGTGCCGATCAAGTAATCCATTGTGGCGTGGCGCACATAGTGTACTGAGCCGCTGACGACAAAAGTTACCAGGCCGCCAATTAAGGCAGCGTACCAACCGGATATTTTACGCCTGCCCAGCAAGTAAATGGCAGCAATAGTCAACGCGGCGCCGATCCACAGTCCCATCCAGCCGAAGAAGGTCATGGCGATGCCGGGGCCGAATTGGGGGCGGGATGGATGGCCATACAGGATGCGAAAAGCAGCATGGCCGTTGGCGAACGATTCCGCTGAGGAGACTCCCAGCATAAGGAAGACGCAGAAATCAACGACTTTTTGGGTGAGGTCGCCCTTATCGGCCAAAAGAATAGTGAAATATGGTATCAGGCCAATACTCATGATGATAACGGCCGGGGGAAAACCGCCTTCAGCGCTGCCCACAAAGTTCATCCAGGGTACAATCATGTAAGCGCCGCCCATTGCGGGGACAGCCAGACAGAGCAGCGATAGACCGCGGGCCCATTCTGCCCCTTTGTAGAGAGGCAGGGCGATGACTAATAGGGTTAAACCGGCAACGAGTGAGAGTGTACCCCAGAATGGATAGAAAAAGCTGACCAACCAGGTGGTCAACACAAGCAAAGGGGCACTGGGATTGCCTTCGGCGAAGAATTTTTCGATACGGATTTGCTGGTAGCCGACGATAGGATTGACCATATTGAAGGCCATGAAGGGAATAACTAAAATCATGAGCAGAGCGGCAATGATGACAACGGCCGTTACTATCTGACGTACTTGTTTGGATGGATGTAACATGGGAAACCTCCTGTTTCTCAGGTAAAATAATATTCTATGGATTGAACAATTGATCAATCCGTTAACCTCTTTGTGAAAAATTGTACCAATGCCCCATATCGTTCGCCTTGATATTGGTCAAGATGAGGGGAATTGGTGGATTAACAGGTAGGGAGCATGAAAAACAAGACGTTGCAGTTAGCCCATATTCAGGTTTTTGAAAAACTGCCAGAAGCAGAAATCGCGGAATTGCTGCGGTTGGCGCGGCGACAACGGCTGCAGCCAGGGGATTATTTGTGCCATCAAGGAGATGTCTGGCCTTATGTCGTTTTTCTGTCTGGCGGGGAGCTGCGTTGGGTGATGCTGGCGCTCAGCGGCCGGGAACATGTGTTGTTTACGGTGCAGGAAAACCAGGCGTTTTGGGGGCATTCTTTATTTGATGATCAGCCCATGCCCGCGTCACTATTGGCCACAAAAAAGACAGAAGCATATTGGTGGTCGCGTGAGATTATCTTTCCCGTGTTAATGCGCTATCCGCAAGCGATGTGGGAAGTGACCCGGATGCACGTGGGAATGATGCGCCGGGCCAGGGAGATTATTTATGGGCTGGCGTTCCAGCCGGTAGCAGCACGGCTGGCCAGTTTGCTGTTGGAAAGTTTCTACGAGCAGGGAGATGCGTCCATGGAGCGGGATCTGACTTTGAGTGAAATTGCGGCGATGGTGGCTTCTTCACCAGAGGTGGTTTGCCGGGTGCTGCATCGTTTTCAGGCGGATGGAATACTCGATGTGACGCGGGCGCATATTACGCTGCATGACCGGAAGGCGTTATCGCGTCTGGTTGATGCTGCCTGATTTTGAGGAGGATAATGGAAATTTTGGAGCAGTTGCTTAAGCAAAATCCGGTATTTGCCTCCTTAAGCGGGGCAGAGCGGGATACGGTTATATCCCAGGCGGTACAGAAAAAGGTGGCTAAAGGGGAGACCATTACGCACTATGGTGAGGTGTGGCCGTATTTGTTTGTGGTGGAACAGGGCACGATTCTTGGCTTGAAGGAATCGCGTGAAGGACGCAGCTTGATTGTCGTTGGGCTGAAACCGGGTGAGTTGTTTTGGGGGTTGGCATTTTTTGAGGCGGGTGCGCCAATGCCGGTAATCTTGCAGGCGCAGGAGGCGAGCCGGATTTGGTTATGGCGGCGGGATTGGTTGCTGCCGATTTTGTGGAGCAACGGCCGTTTCTCCTGGGAACTCTCTCGTCTCATGGTACAGCGCATGCAGGGGGCCAGCGACATGGTGGAGGAATTGGCCTTCCAGCCGGTACGCGGTCGCCTGGCACGGCTGCTGTTGGGCCATTTTGGCGATGAGGCTGTGGCTGATTTTGTGGCCCGCGACATGACGCTGGATGAAATGGCCGCTCACGTGAGTACGAAGCGGGAGATGGTTTGCCGCTTGCTTTACGAGTTTGCCGATGAGGGCGCTATTGAGATTAGCCGGACGGAATTTATGATTGCTGACCGGGAGAAATTGGAGGGTTATTCGCGGCAGGGTAAAAGTTAGAGTGGGTTTTACTATTTGCTGGGGGTGCGCGGATTTTTTGTTGATAGGTGGTTGTTTCCGACAATCGCCTGTGATTGCAAATCACAGGCTGGTATGCGCCACAGGCGCTTAAAGTACGCTAAAGCGCACTAAAATGCTGCTCAGACACGACTCTAACGCGCTTTAGCGTGTTTTCCGTCTCAGACGCCGGATTGCAT
>JAJRTP010000144.1 GCA_024278255.1 Chloroflexota bacterium
CACCCCCTTCCGCGTTCCCGCCAACGCGCCGCGCAATCTGGCCCAAAACCGGACTGATCACACGTTTGCCGGTAAAATCCGGCTGGCCGGTTGGACGGAAAGCCGGGCAGAGGATACCGTCACCTATACCCTGTTCTGGCAGGCGGAAGACGAGATGGCCCAAGATTACACCGCCTTTATCCACCTGGTAGATGAAACCGGACAGCCCGTTGCCCAAATTGATCGCCCGCCGGACGGCCGTCCCACAAGCGACTGGCTGCCCGGCGAAATAATCATGGACAGCTTTACCATCCCCCTGCCGCCCGATTTGCCGGAGGGAGAGTACACCTGGATAACCGGCTTTTACTATCTGCCCACGCTGGAGCGGTTGGGGGAAGCAGCAGAGATTGGAGATTAGAGACGCTTTGCGAACCACCAACTTCTTTGCGTTCTTCGCGCCTTTGCGGTTGGTTGAAACAGGAGAGTAGGGATTGGAGATTAGAGGGACGCGCAAACAATTTGTTTTAGTGACTGCCCTTTTTGTGGGGTTGGCGGTGTTGTTTATGCACCGGGTTTTGTGGCCGCCGGTGGGGCAGGCATTGGCCGGGAATGACATCCGCAGCCTGTTTGTGCCCTGGTGGACGTTTGCGCGGGAGGCTGTGGGGCACGGCCGTTTCCCCTTCTGGGACCTGGCCCAATTCAGCGGCTATCCCTTCCTCAGCAATCCGCAAGTAGCCCTATTTTACCTGCCCACCTGGTTAGCCCTTATTCTGCCTGTGCGCCTTGGCATTAGCTGGTATGTCCTCCTGCATTTGGTCATCGCCGGAGTCGGCATGTTCTACTACGTTCGTTTCGTCAGCCGCAGCGAAGGGGGCGCGCTGCTGGCGGC
Source organism: Chloroflexota bacterium (assembly GCA_024278255.1). Classification (GTDB taxonomy): domain Bacteria; phylum Chloroflexota; class Anaerolineae; order Promineifilales; family Promineifilaceae; genus JAJRTP01. Next base: position 869 of record JAJRTP010000144.1, read on the forward strand.
GTTGGCCTTTGCTTTCAGCGGCTTCATGGCGGCGCGTATCTGGGCCGGACACGTGGGCCTTATCGCCGTACACAGCTGGCTGCCCTGGATGCTGCTGGCTCTGGCCTGGAGTGTGCGGCGCAAAACTGCCTGGGCCGGCATTTGGGCCGGATTGCCGTTTGCTCTGGCCGTGTTAGCCGGGCATACCACATCGCTTTTGTATGTGGGCTTGATTTGGGCGGCATTTGGTCTGTTTTTAATCTGGACGGGCCATAGTTGGAAGCTGGTAGTGCGCCAGATGGCTTTGGCGGGCGGCGTGGGATTGGCCCTGAGCGCGGTGCAGTTGCTGCCCCTCCTGGAATTTATGGGCGACTCCTCCCGCGCCGCCGCTCCCAGCTATGAATTTGCCGCCGCCTTCTCCCTGCCACCGGCCCATCTCATCACCCTGCTCCTCCCCGAATTTTTTGGCGAGCCAACCCGCGCCGGATACTGGAGTGTGCCTTCCTTTGACGAACTGGCTTATTATGTGGGTGTTTTGCCTTTATTGGGAATGGTTTTGGCCCTGCGCAAACCGACGCGGCTGGTCTGGTTTTACGTGGCGCTGCTGGTCATCGGCTTGCTGCTGGCCCTGGGCAGTTACGGCTTTTTGCATCCTATCGTGTATGATCTGTTTCCTCCCTTCCGTCTGGCCCGCGCCCCCGCCCGCGCCGCCTTTTTGTACGTCTTTGCCGCCTCTGCCTTGCTGGGGGAGGGGATTGCCATCTGGCAGCGCCGCCTTCCGGTAGATCGGGCGCAGTTGGCGCAGCTTTTGCGCTGGACGCTAGGGATTATTGCAGCAGCGGGCGTGGCGGCGCTGGCAGCCACCGGCGCTGTTTTTGCCGCCCAGCATCCCACGGAAACGAGCGGCCGTTTGTGGCATCAGTTGGGCGGCTGGGGGCTGGCTTTGCTGTTTTTACTGATCGGCGGTGCGCTGCTTTGGCGTTACCTGACAACGCGGTGTGCCTGGGCCTTGGCTGGATTGGCCGTCTTGCTGCTGGCAGATTTATGGATTTTTGGTTTCAAGCTGGTTTATTTGGATGATACGGCCGTTTCCCCCCTCTGGACCGACGCCCAAACCATCATTGGCGACGAACCGACCCGCGTCTTGCCCTGGGGCGTCTCCATCTTCGAGCAAAACGGGGCCGGGCAGGTTGGGCTGGAGAGTGTCTTTGGCTATAATGCCCTGGAAATCGGGGCCAATATCGCCTTTGCTTCTTCCGTGCCCGACCCGCGCTCTTCTGCTTATGATATTTTGGGAGCGGGTTACGTGATCGCTGATGGCAAGCTGGACAATTATGGAGATGGAGAACGGCCGTTGCAATTAGTTGAGCAAACGGACAACGTCTGGGTCTACCGGCGTGGCCGCGTCCTGCCTCTGGCCCGCCTCGTTAACCAGGTTGAGGTCATTCCGGACGCGCAACAGGCCACCGCCCGCGTCCACCAGCCCGATTTTGACCCCGCCGCGACCGCTATTTTGGCCGCGCCGGTATCGTGCGAATCGGCTGGTGATGCGGAATTGGGCACGGCCGTCATCGAGGAAAAGCACAACGGCTACTGGCGTATCCGCACAGCCAGCCCCGCGCCTGCTCTCCTCGTCCTCAGCGAGACAGCGTACCCCGGCTGGCAGGTAACGATTGACGGAGAGCAGGTGGATTGGCAAAAGGCGTATACGGCCGTGCGTGCTGTTTGCGTTCCGGCGGGTGAGCATCTGGTGGAATGGACGTATGCGCCTAATGTGTACAAGATCGGCGGCTTAATCTCATTGGCAGCTTTGGCTTTGCTGCTTGTGTCGTTGGTAAAATTGAGACCTGACAGGTTTTCAAAACCTGTCAGGTCAGCCGCGCAAAACGATGGTTGAACGGATACGGCCGTATTGGCCTTTACTGCTTTTGTTGTTGACGGCCGTTGTCTCTCTGGCCTACTTTTTGCGTACCGAACTGGCCTTTACCGGCGGCGTTTTGGGTTCTCCGCTGGATGACGCCTGGATTCACTTCCAGTTTGCCCGCAACCTCAGCCAGGGGAACGGTTTCAGCTTCAACCCCGGCGATCCCCAACCCGGTTCCACCGCCCCATTGTGGACATTGTTTCTGGCCGGCGTCGGCTTGTTCACGCAAGAATTTATGATTCCGGCGCTGCTGTTGAGTACTGTTTTTTTCTTGCTGACGATTGGCTTGACGTATGGCTTTACCTTTTGGCTGACACAAAATAAATTCGCGGCATTTTTGGCCGGTTTGGGCGTTGTTTTGTCCGGCAGGCTGTTGTGGGCCGGGCTGGCAGGGATGGAGACGACGGCTTTTGCCGCGTTCAGCCTGGCGGCCGTCTGGCTGTATACGAAGCGGGGATTACGGCCGTTGCCCGCCCTCCTCTTCGCCCTCGCCGGCCAGATTCGACCGGAAGGGCATTTGTTGTTTGGCTTGGCGGTGTTGGACGCATTGGTTCAATGGTTAAGGGTTAACCGCCAATGGTCAATGGTTAATTTTAAGCGGTTGATTATTCAATTTGGGCCGCCGCTCCTTATTTATGCGCTTGTGGCCGCGCCTTACGCTCTGTTTAGTTTAAGCGTGACAGGACGGCCGTTGCCCAACACCTTTTACGCCAAAGCAGACGCCTCTCAATTCTTTAGCTGGCGCGCCTTGCGCGAGACGATGACCCTGCACTGGCTGGATAATCCCGTCAGCCTGATTCTGGTTTTGTTCGGTTTGCTCCCCGCCTGGCGCAAAAGCCGCCTGACGGTGTTATGGCTGCTTGGCTTGTGGCTGTTGACGACGGTTATTGTGGATCAGGTATGGCATCACGGCCGTTACACCATGCCCCTTATCCCTTTCCAAATGGTTGTCGCCGGGGTAGGCCTCCATTGGCTTTTGCGGAGCTTGGAGGTTAGCGATTGGACGATCCAATCTCCAAGCTCTAATCTCCCATCGCCAATATCCATTCTCATCCTCCTCATCTTCACCCTTGCCGCCCTCTGGCAGCTTCCTAAATGGGCCGATATGCTGGCAACCAACACCAAAGAAGTGCAAGATATTGACGTGGCTCTGGGGCAATGGCTGGCAGAAAACACGCCCCCGGATGCGCTGATTGCCGCAGACGACATTGGGGCGATTGGTTTCCTCTCCGGGCGGCGCATTGTGGATATGAATGGGTTGATCTCGCCGGAGATGTGGCCGGCCGTGCAGCAGCCGGTGGGTTTACCACGAGACCGGGCATTGACCCGCCTCCTTTCGCAAAGCCAACCGGATTTTATGGCCGCTTTTCCCCTGTGGCATTGGGAGTTGACCTCGAATACGGCCGTCTCCCAGCCCATCCACAAAGTAGAAACCGCCACCCACACCATCATCTTCCAGCCGGAGGCTTACGTTTACCAGACTGAATGGCCCTATCTGACGGAAGCGCAGCCGCAGGAGCGGGTGGCGGCCGTGTTTGGCGAGGCGATTGAGCTTGTCGGCTATGATGCCGGCGAGAACGAGTCCAATCTGGAATTGACCCTTTACTGGCGCAGTCTGGCCCCCGTCGCGGCCGATTATGACGTTTTCATCCATGTGGTAGACGCGGATGGCAACATTCTGGCCCAGACGGACCGCCAGCCGCTTAACAGTCTGGCGACCACCAGCGTCTGGCAGCCCGGCGACATCGTCCGCGACCTGTACACGATTTCTTTGCCGTCTGATTTACCGGAGGATACGGCCGTGCGCGTCGGCCTCTATCTGCGGGAAACGGGCGCCCGCCTGCCGGTAAATGGTAGTGACTTTGTGGAAATTCTGAATTATCATTAGGCGATATGGGCAAACAAGAATTATTACCCCCGATTCACCCCGGCGAGATTCTTTTGGAAGAATTCTTGCAGCCAATGGGTATTAGTCAATATCGTTTGGCTAAAGATATTGGCGTCCCGCCCCGGCGCATCAACGAGATTGTCCACGGCAAACGTTCCATCTCGGCAGATACGGCCTTGCGGCTTTCTCGATATTTCGGTCTTTCCGAACGATTTTGGATGAATTTACAGGCCAGATATTCACTGGAAGTAGCCAAAGACGTATTGAAGGACAGACTGGATCGGGAAGTCAAGCCGCTTGTCGTTTAATTCGTTCTTTCCCTTATTCGTTGTTCTCTCCCGGCACAGCCGTTTCCCAAATAACCACCCCATCCAGCCCATCCTCCGTCAACAGCCGCTTCCCTGTTGCCGCGTCATACAGGCCGGCGACGAGCCGGTATTGACCGGGAGGCAGATTTGGCGGCAGGGAGAGGCGATAGCTGTCGGCCACTGTTTCGCTGCCTGACCAGCAAGTAGGGGGCCATTGGCCGTTGACCGGCCAGTTATCTTGCTGGGCGATGATTTCATTTTGTTCGTTGAGCAGTTGAGTGTAGACGGTGTACGGCCGTGCCGCCCCCTTGTCCGCTTCCCAGAACAACGTGAATGCCAGCGCGTTGTCAGCCTGGATGAGGGTGTAGCCGGTCAGCGCAATTTGGGCAGCGTTGGGCTGATTTTCGCGGAAAGTGACGTTGACGGCCGTATCCGGAACAGTGGTAGGGGGAGACGGCCGTATCCCGTTCGCTGTCACCGCCCGCACCGGCCGCCAGGCCAGGGCCAGACTCAACGTAATGAGCAGTTGCAGCCCGATGATGAGAACCGACTGCCAATAACGCGGCTGTACCTTCTTCAGAAATTGAGCGGCAGGCAAGGCCAGCAGCGGCATAAAAAACAACCATAGCCGCCCCACCTCACCCCGCGCCGAGCCAGATAAATCGAGAATGAGGATGAGCGCGGCAAGGCTGATAGCGAGAGATTGGGGGCTGGAGAGAGGAGATTTTCTAATGATACTTCGTGTAGCCAGTATGCCAATTCCAATAAAACCAAACATTAATGGTAAACCGGCGAAAATTAGTAAATCTACCAGGTTGGAAATGAGCCACCAGCTATAGCTGCGTTTGAGCGTGACCAGTTCGTAATGCTGATTCAGGCCGACGCGGTAAATTTCCCAGGCGGGGATGCCCCAGAGCAGCCAGTAGGCTGACCAGAAGACAGCAGCGCCGAGGGCAAACGTCAGGCCACCGCCGAGCAGTTTGCGCCAGCCAACTGGCCATCCCCCTGACCACAGGAACAGCAGGGCAAAAACGGCCAACAGCCCGGCCAGCGCCGTGTTGCCCAGGTTGAGAAAGGTTGCCAGGGAATACAACAGCCCGGCTAAAAAGAACCAGCCCCATGACCAGCGTTTTAATCCCAAATAAAAGGCCAGGAAGATGAGCAGGCCGAGCGGGGCGTAAAACTGCACGGCTTTGGGGGCAAAGAGGAGCAGGGCAGGGATGGCGGCGGTGAGGGTGACAGCCAGAGGCACGGCCGTATCCGGCAGCATCTCCTTGCTCAAGGCGTAGGCGGGCAGGATGGTCAGCGCGGCAGCCAGCAAGGGCAGGATGGCCCAAACGGTCAGGGCGGCGGCTACGGCCGTATCTCGATCCAGCAGCCATAAATCAATACAGCGGGCGGCGCGGGCGGGCGGGGCCAGCCATTCCGCCAGCGCGGGAGTACGTCGCAGCCCCTCCACTGTCAGCCGGTTGGCGATGAGCAGG
>JAJRTP010000145.1 GCA_024278255.1 Chloroflexota bacterium
CGATACGGCCGTATTCCTCCAGATTCTCGTTGCCAGTCACCACTTCTGCCTGGCCGCCGTTGCTGATGGTGAGATTCATCGCCAAATCCACCACATCATCTACCGGAATCAACTCATCGGCAGCTACAGGACTTTGCCCCAGATTTGCCACCACAAACCCGGCATTTTCGTCAAAATAGCCGGGGGCGCGGAAGCCGTCACTGATAATCAAGGTCTGTACGCGCCGGTGGTTGACAGCTTGCAGCGTCTCATCCAGCCCCACCACGGCGTTCCCATTTTGGCCGATGGCGCTTATGAGAGACTCAACCATTTTTTCTTCGCGTTTAGCATTCGTTTCTTCCAGCAGCCGTAAGACTTGCTGCCGTACTTCATGTTCGCCGGCGTTCATATCCATGACAAACGTGCCGGCCACGCAGCTTTGTAGCTGTTTGGGCAGCAGTTCGCTAAATGAAGCCACCGTTTCTACTGTGCCGCCAATAAAAAGACGGCGTACCGGCCATTTTTTAAAGAAACTGGTAGCTGCCGCCGCCGCTTCCCGCATGTTCCGGTTGCCGGCCTCATTCTCCCGCCGCGCACCGCCCACGCCGCCGCGCATCCCCACGGCCGAGGAGCCGCGCCCTTGCTTCAGTTTACGAATATCTTCGCCCAGATAGCCATCGGTGGCTTGCAGTTCGCCCTGATGGTATTTAAAGAAACGGGCGCCTATCTTATCTACCAGTATAGCGCCGTAATTGGCATAATAGTCGAGCAGGTGCGCCAGGGGTTTGATGTATGGTTTTGGCCCCAGGCGCAGCCGGTTACGGAAGGATACGGCCGTAGGAAAAGTCTGGAAAAAGTCAGCCGCGGCGCAGGAAAAAAGCGCCAGTCCCGGTGTTGACCAATCGTAACTCAGGTCAAGATAACGTTCTATATTCTCCGCGTCCGGGGTGGATTGTAATTGGGCATCGCGCAGCATCCCTTTGAGTTGTGATTTGATACTCTCTGAAGATTCCCTGGCGGTGTCTGTATCCAGATAAACAGAGATTACCTTTTCACCATCAGATTCAAATGAACACAAATTCTCTAATTGGACTTGATCTATCATTTTTCCTCCAGTTGATTTTAACCGGCAGCCATGTAGACAACGATGCTGGTTTTGGGAAAATAAAATGGAATGGAATGTTGAGGAATGACACGACGTGCATTTTTGTGTCAGAGGCGCGTTTCCTTTCTGACTGCCAATCGGCGCGCATCGCGGCAGCAAGGACAGGATGCTCACCTTGCAGTCCAGATGGATAACGCATGGAAAAGCTAAAGATGCTCACGATTAGTTCTATTTTATTACGGCCGTTCCCCTAATGTCAATGGTAATGTGATTTCCTCACCATTTCTCAGGATTGTTAGCTCCACTGTTTGCCCTGGAACCGTCTCAAATACCAGATAACTGAGTAAATCATCAGAACTTTTTACCGGAACGCCATCAATAGCCCGAATATAATCCCCCAGTTCACTTAAACCGGCTGATAGATTATTACCGATAAGTCCGGCCTCATCCGCTGGCGCATCCGGCTGCACACCCGTGATGTACACGCCATTGGGCGGCAAACCCAACTGCTCCAATTGGCTCAGATTAAATACGTCCGGGTACATGCTGATGCCAATGTACGGATAGACGTAAGTGCCTTCCTCAATGAGCGCCGGCGCGATGTTGCGGACGGCGTTCGACGGAATAGAAAAGCCCACGCCGGAATTAGCTCCGGTGCGGGTGAAAATGGCGCTGTTTACCCCCACTACTTCCCCCGCCAGATTCAGGAGCGGGCCGCCGGAGTTGCCGGGATTGATAGCCGCATCTGTCTGAATGACCTGGGGTATGGAAAAACGGCCGCCGCCCTGAGCAATCCGCTGAGATTCAATGGTGCGCCCCAAAGCGCTGATGACGCCAATAGACATAGACCCGGCCTCACCAAAAGGATTGCCAATAGCCACCACAAATTGACCTTCCTGTAACTGGCTGGAATCGCCTACCGGCAAAGGCTCCACGTCATCGGGCAAGGAATCTACAGTAATGACCGCCAAGTCACTGTCCACGTCTGTACCGGCAACTTCGGCAAAGCGCCGCTCACCGCTGGCAAAGACCACTTCCAGCGTTTCTGCGTTTTCCACAACATGATTGTTGGTGACAATATGTCCTTCACTGTCAAAGACAAACCCGCTGCCGGTACCCAGCAAAAAATTCTCGCCATCGAACACAAATATATGAACGACGGCCGGATTGGCTTTGTTGTAAATGTTGATGAAGGTGTCTTGTAGAGGGATGGCATTGGCGGGATTATCCTGCACGGCCGTCAGTGCTGCCGAATCTTCTACAGCTAAAGTTCTTATCGTTTCCGCCTGACGTGCTTCCACCGTAGCCGCCACAGCGGCCACAATCTCGTCCTGATTGAGTTGGTTTGCCTCAGATTGGTCGGGAATAATGCTGCTGCTGGCTAACTGACAGGCAACGGCCGTAAAGAGAAACAGAGAAAAAAACAATAAATAGCGGTACTTGCGGGGAGATTTCATAAGAGCTTGCGTTCCTGTTCATAAAAATGTACGTTTATTGTAAAAACAGCCGCAACCCGATGTCAAACATAAACCACATTTTTATAGACAATCTTAACCCGTAGTTCCCCGGCACACTGTAGCCGCGGTTTCATACCGCCCTGAGCAGTGCCAGGCACGGGGTTAACGCTCTCGGTTATTTAGAAGCCCTATACCCCGTGCCTGGCACTACACTTCAACTAATCGCCCTACGCGGCCGGCGCAGGACGAGCCATTATGCGCGCCAAAGGACGTAGTTTGAGCCACCATTCCTTCTTGGGCCGGGCATGTTCAAAATCCATCAGACGGGGCAAATCCTCAAAAGAAGTGACTTCATAAGCCCCCCGCAGCAAGCCGACACAGGCGCTGGCCGGTTCCGCCTGCTCCATCTGCTCCTCCAAATAAGTCAGTCCTTCCGTGATGAGTTCTGTCCCCAGAATGCGGTCATAGGGAGACGGGTTGCCCCCCTGCTGCAAATGACCCAGGCTGGCTTGGCGTACAGAAAAATAACCTTTGCCTTCCTCAGCATACAAAGCGCGAATAAAGTCTAAAGTGTAGGTCGGGTTGGCCTTTTCATTGCGGATCGCCACGCCCAGGCGCTTGCCCCGTTGAAAGCCGCGGATAAGTTCCTGTACATCAGCGGCTAACTCCGTCAGCGTTATGCCTTCTTCATTCAGGTAAACCCGCTCCGCACCCGTAGCCAATGCCCCCATCAGGGCCAGATAGCCGCACATGCCGCCCATCACTTCTACCACAAAAACCCGCCGGGCTGCCACAGCCGACTGCTTAATTTTATCTACCGCATCAATAATGTTATTAAGAGCGGTATCTGCGCCTACGCTCAACTCCGTACCGGGCAGATTGTTGTCAATGGTGGCGGGAAAACAGAGGATGGGAATGTCGAATGCCGGGAAATTATTCCGCTGATCGTACAAATCCAGAGCAGATTTGTAGGCTGCCCAGCCGCCAATAACAAAGAGAGCTTCAATCCGGTTATCTTCAATGGTGCGAGCGATGGCGTAAAAGTCACTGTGTGCCGGCGTGTGGCGGTTTGTGCCTATTTCCGCCCCGCCAATGCCTACCCAGCCGTTGACGGACATCCAATCCATCTCTTCTACTTCGCCATCGCGCAGCCCGCGAAAGCCGTTGCGGATGCCCAGCAAGGTATGGCCGCGATCAATGCCCAGCCGCACGGCCGCTCTTACCATCGTATTCATGCCGGGGGCGCAGGCGCCGGAGTTTAAGACGCCGATGCGCAGCCCCGGTTTGTCGGGATGGGGTTGATGGGGCAAGGCGCGTACCAGCGTGCGTACCGCCTGAAAGGATTCCTGGTAGCTGCGACCGCGCAACTGCATCACCCGTTGGTATTCGCCATTTTTTACGGCCGTGCGTATCTCCCGCGTTTTTTCCAGGCACAAATCCAGCGGCAGGTTTTCCAGCCGGTTCCCCTTCAGGCCAATCACCAGCGCCTTGCCCCACGTTTCCGGTGACAAAATCACCTCCACCGCCTGGACGCCCATCCGGGTGCTTAAGTTGCGGTCAAATATACTGGGAGAACCACCGCGCTGCACATGCCCCAAAATAGTGACACGGGCATCCTCC
>JAJRTP010000013.1 GCA_024278255.1 Chloroflexota bacterium
GTGAATGTGGCCGTGACGGATTTGGCCGTATCCATGGTGATGACGCAGCTGCCTGTGCCGGTACAATCCCCTGTCCAGCCGGTGAACGTGGAGCCGGCGCTGGCGGACTGGGTGACGGTGACGACTGTGCCGGAATCATACGTACCCCCTGGCGGGTTAAGTGTGAGTGTGCCAGAGCCTGTGCCATCAGTCGCTGTCGTCAAGTCATATTGAAGGGTGAAAGTAGCGGTAACGGATTTGGCGGCGTCCATGGTGACCACACAACTGCCCGCGCCGGTACAATCTCCAGCCCAACCTGTAAATGTGGAGCCGATGTTGGCCGCGTGAGTGACGGTGACTACTGTGCCGTAGTCATATGTGCCGCCAGCAGGGTCGAGGGTGAGTGACCCGGAGCCATTGCCGTCCGTGGCCGTAATTAAGTCATATTGGTTGAGAGTAAAGGTGGCCGTGACAGATCTAGCTGCGTCCATGGTAACTACGCAGTTGCCCGTACCGGTGCAATCCCCGGCCCAGCTTGTGAACGTGGAACCTGTATTAGCCACATGGGTGACAGTAACCACTGTGCCGTAATCATACGTGCCGCCTGGCGGGTTAAGGGTGAGTGAGCCGGAGCCATTGCCGTCAGCGGCCGCCGTTAGGTCGTATTGGTTGAGGGTGAAGGTGGCGGTAACGGATTTGGCCGCCTCCATGGTGACGACGCAGTCGGCCGTGCCGGTACAATCCCCTGTCCAGCCGGTGAAGGTGGAACCGGTGTTGGCCGCGGGGGTGACGGTGACCACTGTGCCGTAATCATACGTGCCGCCAGCAGGGTCGAGGGTGAGTGAGCCGGAACCAGTGCCGTCCGCGGCTGTCGTCAGGTCGTATTGGTTAAGAGTGAAGGTGGCGGTAACGGATTTGGCCGCCTCCATGGTGACGACGCAGCTGCCCGTGCCGGTACAATCCCCAGCCCAGCCGGTGAAGGTGGAGCCTGTGTTGGCCGTGTGGGTGACGGTAACGGTTGTGCCGTAGTCATATGTGCCGCCAGCAGGGTCGAGGGTGAGTGACCCGGAGCCATTGCCGTCCGTGGCTGTCGTCAGGTCGTATTGGTTGAGGGTGAAGGTGGCAGTGACGGATTTAGCAGAGTCCATGGTGATCACACAACTGCCCGCGCCGGTACAATCTCCAGCCCAGCCGGTGAAGGTGGAACCCGTATTAGCCGCATGGGTGACAGTAACCACTGTGCCGTAATCATACGTGCCGCCTGGCGGGTTAAGGGTGAGTGAGCCGGAGCCATTGCCGTCGGTGGCTGTTGTCAGATTGTATTGGTTGAGGGTGAATGTGGCCGTGACGGATTTGGCCGTATCCATGGTGATGACGCAGCTGCCTGTGCCGGTACAATCCCCTGTCCAGCCGGTGAACGTGGAGCCGGCGCTGGCGGACTGGGTGACGGTGACGACTGTGCCGGTAGAAAAACCATAACTGCAAGCTGCCCCGCAATCTATGCTCGCAGGGGCGCTGGCGAGCATACCGCTGCCATTGCCCTCTTTGCCCACAGTAAGGATATCGCCCACTGTAAAAATGTAGGCGGAACCGGAAAAGCTCCCTCCATCGTCGTTCCCATACGCGCCGACGACGACGGTGCCGTCGCTGACGGCTACGGAATAGCCGAAATAGTCATCCCCGGCAGCATCAAAAGCGGTCAGTTTGGCCGTTTCCGTCCATCCGCTGCCCGACCGCGTAAAAACGTAGGCAGAACCAGAACTGCTCCCCGCATCGTCATTCCCAGACGCGCCGACGACGACAGTATCGCCGCTGGCGGCTACGGAATAGCCGAAATAGTCATCTCTGGCAGCATCGGACGCGGTCAGTTTGGCCGTCTCCGTCCATCTGCTGCCCGACCGCGTAAAAACGTAGGCAGAACCGGAACTGCTCCCCGCATCGTCATTCCCAGACGCGCCGACGACGACAGTGTCGCCGCTGACGGCTACGGAACCGCCGAAATAGTCACTCACGGCGGCATCGGAAGCGGTGAGCTTGGCCGTTTCCGTCGCCGTCGTCCAGCCGCTGCCCGGCCGCACATAAACATAGGCAGAACCAGAACTGCTCCCTGCATCATCATTCTCATCCGCGCCGACGACGACAGTGTCGCCGCTGACGGCTACAGAACCGCCGAAATAGTCATTGAAGCCAGGATCGGACGCGGTGAGCTTGGCCGTCTCCGTGGTCGTCGTCCAGCCGTTGCCCGGCTGCACAAATACGTAGGCGGAACCGGAATCCATTTCCGTATCATCATTCCTATACGCGCCGATGACGACGGTGTCGCCGCTGACGGCTACGGAACGGCCGAAATAGTCATTCCAGTCGGCATCAGACGCGGTGAGCTTGGCCGTCTCCGTGGCCGTCGTCCAGCCGTTGCCCGGCCGCACATAAACGTAGGCGGAACCGGAAAAGCTTTTTCCCCCATCGTCATCCCCATCCGCGCCGACGACGACGGTATCGCCGCTGACGGCTACGGATCGACCGAAATAGTCCCACCAGGTAGCATCGGATGCAGTCAGTTTGGCCGTCTCCGTGGCCGTCGTCCAGCCGCTGCCCGGCCGCGTAAAAACGTAGGCAGAACCGGAAGCGCCCCGCCCGGCGTTGTCCATATACGCGCCGACGACGATAGTGTCGCCGCTGACAGCTACGGAATAGCCAAACCGGTCCCACGAGGCGGCATCGGCAGCGATGAGCTTGGCCGTTTGCACCCAGGGGTCAATGGTCAGCGGGTAAACGGCATTTTCGTCTTCGACAAGGATTTGAATAGTAACCTGCGAATCTTTTGGCACGCTCAGGCCCGGCTGGCTAATAGTTAATTGCGCCGGGATTTCCTGACCGTTGGCATCTATCACATACAGCCGATCGTAGCGCAGGATAGTTTCGCCAGCGGCGTCCTGAAAGAGGATGTCGCCGTCAGCCATCACTGGGCTAAGGCTGCCGCTGACGGCCATCTCAATTTGCAGGGGCTGGCCTGACGCCGGCCCTGGGCGCTGCTGCAAGATGAACCCCTGTTCCAGCCCGGCGGCGCTGTTCGTCCACCATTCGCTCACATTACTGTCCCATTGGTAGGTAAGCGTCTCTTTAGCAGCGGCCAACGCGAGCTGGCGGCCAACGGTTGTCCAGACCCCGTCATAACCATAGCCGCTCAGAGTAAGCCCCCATGACCAGGCAGCGCCGGTTTGCGGGGTCAATTGCACGCCTTGCGCGGTGAAACGGGTTTGCCATCCCTGGCCGCGGTTGGGCGCCCAGTAGTAGCCGCCGGGGTTGGCGGCATCGGCTTCATGCCAGGCAAACTGGTATTCGGCCGCAGCAACGGCGCTTTGAATGGTTTGCCATTCGGGGGCGGTCAAGCCGTCCGGCGTTTGCCCCGCCGCCACAATTTGGGTCTTCCCCGGGCTGCTGGCGGGCGCGGTCGGCGCAGTGTTGAACCATAAAATGACCAGTAAAGCGGCCAGGCTCACTAATACTATTTTGCCTCTTTTTCCCAGAAAAACGGTATTTACTGACTGTGTATAAAATGATGAATACTGCATGTGCTGTCCTCCGAATCATTCGCCCAGAAAGTTCAACTTCTTTGAGAAGTTGAACTTCTAACTATGGCCGCAGCCGGGATACCGCGGCTACTTATACTTTTTGGCTGTATGCGAGAAAAGAGAAAGAGATGGTACGTTTGTCTATTTCAATTTTTTGCGCAGAAAACGTATCTTCTCAAAGAGTCGGGGGACGTCTTGCCTGTTGCTCAACCAGACAATGCAGATCCAGGCCCCTGGTTGTCAAATTGTTACCAGAAAACCATGAAGAAAAGAGTACTCACAGAGTATTCTCTACCCGAAAATTTAACTATAAGCAATGGGTCATGGGAAAAAAGTCAGGAAGGGGATAGTGCCCCCTATTTTCACCACCTCTCCGCTACAAATTCATAATTCCTCCACATTTTTGCCGCATTCTGTAGGCATTAACCGATTTTCAGGCGTATGTGCGCCAAGGAGCGATAAAAATGTTTATGAGACGATTATTTGGTTTGGGTTTTTTGGCGGTAACGGCCATCATCCTGTTGGGGTTCTTGGGCTTGATGGGTGGTCAGCGCCAGGGAACGGCCTGGACGCAGGGCTACATTGCCGGCCAGCAGGCAGCCTTAGCCGGTGAAGATACGATTCAGACGGCGCCGCCCCAATTTGGCCCGGCGGCACGGCCGTATGCCCGGCATGGTTTTGGTTTCTTCCTCTTCCCTCTGTTTGGCCTGATGCTGTTCTGCCTGATTCCCCTGTTTTTGTTGGGGGGGTTGTTCTTCTTTGTTGGCGGACGACACCGGAAGCATTGGCATTGTGGGGGAAACGGCCGTCAGCCCGGTCACGGTTGGGGGCCACCTTGGCGGCAGGGTAATCCGGCTGATGAACCCGAAGAAAAATCCCCGGAAGCCCCACCTACATTCTCACCGTGTACGGCATCGGCTACCGCTTCAGTAATGAGGCGGAACGATGAAGCACAAACCACCCCATTGGCAGCACGATCCGCCCTGGAAACGGGACTGGAAAGAGGGGCCGCCGCGCCAATCCTGGCGGCTGTTTGCTTTTTTCTCGCTGATTTTCGGCGTGATTGTTTTGCTGATCCTGGGTGGCTTTGCCGCCTTGCTTCTTTTCTTCTCGCGGGCGGTGGCGGGTGGAGATACGGCCGCTATCGTTTGGTTAGGGGCCTGCGGCTTGACTATATTTCTGCCGATGCTGGCATTTTTTATTGCCGGACGCGCTTTTCGGGGTATTGCTACGCCATTGGCGGAGGTGATGAGTGCGGCGGATGCGGTGGCGGCAGGGGATTTGACGGTGCGGGTTCCCGTTTACGGCCGTCGCAGCCGCTTCTCCCAACTGTCCCACTCCTTCAACCGCATGATCGAAGAATTGCAGCGGGCCGACCAGCAGCGGCGCAACCTGACGGCCGACGTGGCCCACGAACTGCGCACGCCGCTGCACATCATTCAGGGCAATCTGGAAGGGGTGCTGGATGGCGTGTACGAACCCACGCCGGCCCACATCGAAGCCACGTTGGAGGAAACCCGCACCCTGGCCCGGCTGGTAGACGATCTGCACACGCTGTCGCAAGCGGAAGCCGGACAACTGTCACTCCATCTGGAAAAGGTCTCTGTGCCCGATCTTCTGGCCGACGTGCAGGTCAGTTTCAGCGGTCAGGCGGAGGCCAAAGGGGTGGCGTTGGCGGTAGATTTGATGGGGACGCCAGACGATTTGGTGCTTGTGGGCGATGCCGGGCGGCTGGATCAGGTGTTGAGTAATCTGGTGGCGAATGCGCTGCGACATACGGGGGAAAACGGCCGTATCACCCTCAGCGCCGCCCGGCAGGCCAACAATATCCACATCACCGTAGCCGATACCGGGGAAGGGATTCCGGCCGAAGCGCTGCCCTACGTCTTCAACCGCTTCTGGCGCGGCGATGCGGCTCGTTCTCATACCGCTGGGGCCGGTGCCGGGTTGGGCTTAGCCATCGCCAAACAGCTTGTGGAAGCCCATCAAGGTACCATTGCCGTGGCCAGCACACCCGGAG
This sequence comes from Chloroflexota bacterium, assembly GCA_024278255.1. GTDB lineage: Bacteria > Chloroflexota > Anaerolineae > Promineifilales > Promineifilaceae > JAJRTP01. The sequence goes on from JAJRTP010000013.1 coordinate 5,572, forward strand.
AAGGCACCCAATTCCGCATTTCCCTCCCGATAGATCTCTCTGAAACCGATCACGAAATCGCTGCCACATAATCCGTAAAGCCACCGCTAAATTCCGTTAACTGCCCATCCCGCAGTTCCACAATACGGTCTACCGTCTGGTCTAAAAAGTAGCGGTCATGGGAGATGATGAGGAGTGTGCCCACAAATTCGTCCAGGGTTTGCTCCAGCACTTTGATGGAGGGGGATGTCCAGGTTATTGGTCGGTTCGTCCAGGAGGAGCAGATTAGGGCGCTCTAAGACGAGTTTAGCCAGTTGCAGGCGGCTGCGCTCGCCGCCGCTGAGATTGGCGATGGGGCCGCGCACCTGGTCGTAGGTGAAGAGGAAGCGGTTGAGGAAGGCGACGGTATCCCCTTCGCTCATCGGGGCGGCCTGGCGGATTTCCCGGATGAGGGTGTTCTCCAGATTGAGGGTTTCCTGCTCCTGGGCATAGTAGCCGATTTTGCTGCTGGGGCCGATCTTGATGACGCCTTCCGGCACGCCTTCGGGATCGAGCAACTGCCGGAGAAGCATGGATTTACCCGCGCCGTTGGGGCCTACCAGACCTACCCGGTCGCCATGCCACAAGGTGAGATTGAGATGACGCCAGAGGGTACGGCCGTCTGGCAGCACCAGACCCACATCGTCCAATTCCACCGCCTTTTTGCTGCCCCGCCAGCCATTCAGGTTCAACGTCATCCGCCGTCCATCCGACACCTTGTCAATCTTGTCCATTTTGTCCAGCATTTTGCGGCGGCTGCGCGCTTGTCTGATATGGCGTACATTCACCACCATAGAAGCCCACAGTTCAAAGCGAGTGATGGCGGCTTCGATGTGGGCAATCTCTTTTTGCTGTGCCTGGTAAAGCTGCTGCTGACGCAGGCGGCGCAGTTCCCGCTCCGTGGTGTAGGCGGTGTAATTGCCGGGGTAGAGGGTCAGCTTGTCGTTTTCCAGTTCGGCAATGTGGGTAGCTACTTCATCCAGCAAATAGCGGTCATGGGAAATGATGACGACGCAGCCGTCGTAGCTGTTGAGCAGCTTCTCCAGGTATTCCTTCGCAGGAACGTCCAGATGATTGTCCGGCTCGTCCAGCAGAAGGAGTTGGGGCTGCTGGACGATGAGTTTGGCCAGCAAGACCAGCTTCTTTTGCCCGCCGCTGAGATGGCGCGTTGGCGTCTGCCAATGTTCGGCCAGGAGGCCCACGCGGTTGAGGGCTTCTTTGACGCGGCTTTCGTAACGGGGGCCGTCCAGCCGCTCGTATTCGTCGAGGGCATGGCCGTGCTGCTGCATCACTTTTTCCAGGGCATCAGGATCGCTGTAGATGGCAGGATCAGCCATTCGTGTTTCCAAAGCAGCGAGGGTGTTTTCTACGGCCGTTAATGGGGGTACGGCCGTCATTGCCTCCCGAATAACCGTCTTGTCACCGTCCAGCACCGGCTCCTGTTCCAGCCGACCCCAGGTCAGCCCGGAGAGGCGAAAGATATTGCCGGAATCGGCCGGAAGTTCAGCCGCAATGAGGCGCATCAAAGTAGATTTTCCCACGCCGTTAGGCCCCACCAGCCCGACGCGCTGCTTCGTTTGTATCTCCCAGCTTAAATCATTAAAAATGGGATGCCCGGCCAGGGAAACCGACACTTTGTCCAGATTAATGAGGATTTCTGCCATTTTGTTACTCCATGCTGTAAAGCGATTTGAAAAATCGCCTTACAGCAAAAAAGCCGAGACCTTTTGGCCTCGGCTTGTGTAATTAAAACTTTTTGTGTGGTTCGGCTAACTTAACATAAAGTTTTTAACGAGGCGCGTTGAAGAGACCCCGGTGAAAACACAACCCAGGAATGACGGCTGCAAAATCAAGTTGGTGAAACCATTTTGATGAAACATGATGCGTATAGAATACTCCAAGGTCGGCTCATTGACAAAAAGGCGCGGTCATCAATGGCTTTACTGAAAAAAGGTTGATTTCACCGCAGAGGCGCAGAGAACGCAGAGATTTTTCTCTGGGAGGCTCTAAATTCTTTGCGCCCTCCGCGCCTCTGCGGTTAGTTTTTTCAGTAGACTCATCAATTACAAATATTTGTGCCGCAAATACAATTGCCACAGTAGGAGGGTTCAATAATTTTGCTGAACACATTGCCGATTTGCGGCCCCAACATGGTCAATATGCCAATCACAACGACAGAAACTAAAACCAGAATCAAGGCGTACTCCACCAACCCTTGCCCTGACTCCTGCTTTGTAAAGACAAATAACATGGCGGTTCTCCCCGAATGGCAAAATCTGCCGGACAAACGTTTGTGTTTATCCACGCCATCCGTAAGCAGTGTACTTCTACTCTGTCACCGGTTCCTTAAAATCATACAGGCCATCCTTTATTTGCCAATTAAGGCCGCAAGCGCTGTTGGGGCAGTGGAGCAGGTCGTCTGGAACGGGGTCGAGGGGGGTGAAGCAGGTGGGGCAGGCGAAGAAGGTGTGGGGTACGGCCGTAACCCCCTCACTTGAATGCTGACTTTGCACAAACACGCTGGGCGACAACTGCCACCAGTTCCCCGTCAACTGGGCCATTGAATCCAGTGATACGAGCAAATTGGTGGGGACAGCTTTTTTGAGAGGGCCAAAGCGGTAATGGGAAACAGTCAACGTCTGGCCCGGTGCAAAATCGGCCGCCTGCAACTGTTCCCGAATCCACTGCGGATGGAAGTCGAAATTAAGCTCCACAAATTCCACCGGCTCCGGCTGGAAAGGAGACCATTTCTGCCGCCGTGCCCAGTAGCGGGCAATCGCCTTAAGGTTCTTCTTATTGGCAAATTCTAGAATATACGTGCCGCCGGGACGGGCAATGCGGGACAACTGGGCAAACAAGGCGGGCACATCGGCGGCGTGATGGATGGTGCGAATCTGTACCATTGTTTCAAACAGGCCATCTACAAAAGGCATGTTATACCAGTTACCGGCCACGTAGATAAAACGGGGATCATCGCCCAAATGTTCCTGCGCCTCCCGCAGCAGGGAGCGGGAGTAGTCGAACAGGACCACGCGCTGGTAGCCGGCATATTCATCGGCGAGACGGCCGTAGCCCGCCCCAATCTCAATCAAGGTATCACCGGCCGGGGGCATGAGACGGCGCAAAGCCACGCGCTCAGCCTGATCTTCATAATCGCGGTTCTGATTCTGCCAAAAACGGGTACGGTAATCCGAACCCTCGTAATCACAAACAGGGGGTGTATCGCTCATACAGGTAGTTTACAGGGGATGGAAAAAGGGGCAAGAGAGCGCATAGATTGGCTTAATTTATACGCTCTCTTGTTTTTATTCTTCAGCAGGCGGTTCAATGATGACCTGCTTTACACGCTCGCCAACCTCTTCATTCGAGGATGGCAGGTTTTTAAGCATATCATTTAGCGGGCCAAACAGAGCGCGCAACTTGAAAAACGGCCCGCCCAGTTCTGTCTGCGCCAGGGGAATTTCTACAGGCACGTTCATTTGCACCGGGATAGTTTGATTTACCGGGACTTCCATACTCATGGACACAGGCAGGGGCAATCCGGCCGGCATCACAATGGATACCTGGCCGTTAATCTCACCACCGCCGCCGGGCAGAACAAACCGGGCCGGCACACTCAGAGGGACATCTTCAGTGAGAACAACAACCGTGGACTGCTCCAATGGCAGGGTAAAGGAAATGGGCATGGTCGTATCAATGGTAATGTCCTGTTCAATCGTGGCTTCACTCATCTCCACAAAACTGTCATTCAACCCTTCTACAATCGGTTCCACAATGTCATTGACAATGGGAATGATCAAGCCGGCTACGGCCAGCAAGATAATGACCAGGGTCAAATTCAGGGCGAAGGAAAAAAGGATGGCAAAGGTTTTGAAGGCATCCCAGGGTTTTTGCCCCCAAAGCCAGTGCGGCACGCCGCTGCCGCCAGACGATTGCGTCTCTACCGGTTGGGTCTCAGCTTGTTCGTCAGTCTCATCGGTCTGGTTATTTTCGGTATCATCAGCCATTGTCCACCTCCGTGGTTACTCCAGGTTGACATAGTATAATAACATTATGGTAACATGAAATGGGTAAATATCAAGACGGCCGTAAAAACCCACACGCTCTCAAGTGTCCTACCCGGCAAATCAGCCCGCAAAAATGTTTCACGGGAAACAATTTACGGCCGTAAATCATCCATTTTGTTCCCCGTGAAACAATTGCGCCAAATGACGAATCAAGTAGAATACACAGATGGAGTCAACCACACCCTGACTTAAACAGTAAAGATTGTATGTCCGAGCAAAACGAACCGCCCCAACTAATAAAACAACGCCTTCTGGCCCCACCGGCCAATGATGTGGCGATCTTTCTCGATCTGGACAACCTGGTCATTGGCGCCAAGCAGTCAGGAATGACATTTGACATCAATCTGGTGTTGAATTGTATCAAAGAAGTGACGAACGGCCGTATTGTGCTGCGTCGTTCTTACGGGGATTGGCGGCAAAGCCAGCAGCTCATGAAAGAACTGGCCTCCGCCGGATTTACCACCCAATCCACTATTCGCCTCAACAACTTCAGCAAGAATCTGGCCGACATGCAAATTGTGGTAGACACGATGGACACGCTGGTTGACGGCCACACCTACAGCACCTACGTCCTGATGACCGGCGACCGGGATTTTACCCCGCTGGTGCAATCCCTGCGCAAACGGGGTAAGCACGTTATCGGGCTGGGCGTCAGAAACACCGTCAGCCAAAGCTTCGTTGACCTTTGTGACCAGTACATCTACTACGAAGATATTGTCCCCCAGCAGGCGCTTAATGACGCCGACGTAGAAGCGTTGTTAGCTCAGGCTGTAGACGATCTCCTGAAAAACGAAAAGCGGGTGCGCGCCAGCGTCATTAAGCAGCATATGTCCCAAGCCAGTAACGGCGCCTTCGACCAAAGTAAATATGCCGAAGGCAGCTTCCGCAAGTTCCTGAAGAAATACCCGCATATTTTAGAAATCGAACAAGTAGAGACGACGCTGTATGTACGCAAACCTAAGCAAGTAAAGGCGGAAAAACCGCTGCATTTGCGCTACCGCACCGCTCTCAAAAAGAACACGCTGCGCATCATCCCCGCAGAACCACGCTTTGTTATCCTGAAAGGGATCATTTCTGCCTTGGAGGAAGAACCACAAATCGGCTGGCGGGAATTAATTGATACCCTGGCGGAAAAGTATGCCGCCGAAGAAAAAGAGATTTCCAAAAATATGATTAACGCTATACTGCTTCTGTCCCGCCAGGCCGAGGTTGTCCACACGCTGAAAGGCAAATCGCTCTCTACCGCGCCAGTCACGCTTTATTTAACCGGCAAGAAGGTTTTTCAGGAAGCGGTTATGCGCTGCGATGCAGTTTACTTGCAAGCTATTCTGGAACTGCCTGAACCCTTTGACATGGAAGAAGCGGCTCTGGCCCTCTATTATACTGCCGGGCACATACCTTATCTCAAGCAAATTTTGGCTCGTTTTGGCAAGATTGATCAGTAGATTTGTTTCATAATAAAACATGCTCTAGGATAGAGACATGATATTTCGATATACAAGATTAAAAAAGCACCCAGTAGTTTTCCGTGCAGTCACAGGACTGCGCGTTGGCGAGTTCAATGAATATACA
>JAJRTP010000146.1 GCA_024278255.1 Chloroflexota bacterium
GTGACCGAAACATTAAAATGGTTACCGAAAAAGCCAGAGCCAATTTTAATGGCTCGCATTTTTGAACGGGTTTCACGGTTAGGGAGGATTCATTGTCCTCTTCCTGACCCTAATCCTTCGTAATTTGGCGAAGGTATTGTAAAATGCCTAACTATAAAAATCAACAAACGGCCCATACAAACTCATCTTCCATCAACCGCCGTCGCTTTCTAACTTTCCTGGTACACGGCGGCTGGCTGGCCGCCATGGGCATCTTCGTCTACCAGATGGGCAAATTCATGGGGGCGCGGGACGTGCTGCAAACCGGGCCAGAGCCAATCGTCGTGGCCGGCACAACCAACGAATTCCCCCCGGACAGTACCGTTTACGTCAGCGACGCGCAAGCCTGGGTACACAACGACGGCCGTAACCTCCAGGCCCTCTCCGCCATCTGCCCCCACCTGGGCTGCCTGGTACAGCAAAAAGAAATCCCCAACACCGGCTACCAATGCCCCTGCCACGGCAGTCGCTTTGGCCCCCATGGTGAACTGGAACGCGGCCCGGCGGAACGGCCGTTGCGCCCCCTCGACATCCAAACCACCGAAAACGACACCGTCCTCATCCGCACGTAGTACCAGTGACCAGAAGTCAGTTTTCAGTTTTCAGTGGACGCCTGCCAGAGGTAAACCACACTGAAAACTGATTACTGAAAACTGTACACTGATTACTGAAAACCGGTACTAATCGCCCGCCGCCGCGCGGGGATGCAGAATCCGGCCCATACGCCGCTTCCGCGCCTTCTTCTCCTCAATCACTTCGGCCGTTTCCTCAAACACCGGGAAGTAATGGGCTACTAACGAATAAGCGAGAACGGCCGTAGCCAGCACCCCCACCAAAATAGCCACCTCCATCCAGGACGGCGTATAAATCTGCCCGTTAACCGGCTTGATAGCAAACCAGGACACGTCAAACCGGTTCAACACCACCCCCGCCAGCACCAGCAGCGAAGCCGTCAACACCCCCACCCGGCTGTGCCGCACCCGCTTAAACGAGAGCAAAATCATGGGAATAACCGCACCCACTACCAGTTCCGCCAAAAAGAGAACGCTGTAGATACCGCTGTTAAACAACAAATGCAGCTCATCCGTAATCAACAGTTCACCCAGCTTGAGGACCAGATAAACGCCCAGCGTCCAGGGAATAAACCAGGCCAGTTCCGCAATGATATTCTCCGGCAGCGTGCGGCCAAACACCCAATAACTAATAATCGCCCCCGAAATCACCATGGCCAACCCGGCCGCCAAAGAGGTAATCAGGAAGAAAATCGGCAGCAGCATCGAGTACCACAACGGATTGACGCGGGGCGACATCACCACAAACAACGTCCCCAATGAAGACTGATGCAGCGTAGACAAAGTAACACCGGCAATCACCAACGGGATCGTCCACTTTTTAATGATCGGAATCACCCCCTTCCAGCGCGTATTTTCCAGCAGCACCGGACTCAACTCATACAGCAAAATCGTCGAGTACAAGGCAATACACCAGCTAACCTCAAACAACGCCGAGTTAATATTCGGGTAAATCAAAAAATGATACGCCCGGTCCCACCGCCCCAAATCCATAAAAAGGATCACCAGAACGGATGAATAGCCAATCAGACCGGCCAGCACCGTCGGCCGTACTGCCGGATGCAGTTCATGCAAATGGAACACGTACACCAGCGCCGCCAGCGTAAACGCCCCGCCGGAAAAAGCCACCGTAGACAAGTCAAAACTAATCCAGACGCCCCAGGGGAACGCCTTACTCAAATTAGTCGTCACCCCCAAACCGGCGTACAACCGATAAGCGGCCACGGACAAACCAAAGATGGCAATCGCCGCCAAAATGTAATAGCCAATGGAAAACGACTTTACTTCCTTTATTATTTTATTGATCATTGTCCGACTCCTGCGTTTCTGCGGCTGGCTCTTCTGCTTCCGGCTGGTCTGTTTCAACAGCCAGAGCGTCGTTGCGCAGTTCAGCCATCGCTTCTTCGTGATGTTTAATCGTCAGGTACACCCCGCTCAAACCAATCGCTACCGCCCCGGCTACGGCCGGCGTGCCGTGCGTGATCAGGCGATTAGAATAGGCCGGTGACAGAGTGGATTCCGTCGTGGGGAAGCCCAACTCTTCAAACGGCACAGGCGATACGTAAAACGTCGCCGTTCCGCCATTTTCCTCTTCCCCATATACGTGATCCACGTATTTATCCGGGTTATCCTCAATGCGTTGATGCGCCATTGCCAGCATATCCACCTTCGGGCCAAACATGATGGCGTCGGTGGGGCAAGTGGCCGCGCAAGCCGGTTCAGACTCGCCTTCAGCCAGCCGATCCACGCACATATCGCATTTGACAATCAGGGGCAGCATCTGATCCCATTCATAGTTGGGTACCTGGAAGGGGCAGGCATACATACAATACCGGCAGCCAATGCAGCGATCTGCATCATAGGTAACAATGCCGTTTTCATCCTTCTGCAGCGCGCCCACCGTACAGGCCGACACGCAAGAGGGGTCATCGCAGTGCATACAATGGTAAGGAGCTGAATACCGTTCCAGGTTGGGGAATTCCCCCACGACGCCGGTTTCCTTAATCCAGATGCGGGTCGTTGTGTTAGATACTTCATTCTGGACGCTGCACGCCACCAGGCAGGCCCGGCAATCAATACAGCGCCCAGCGTCAATTAAAAAGCCTTTTTGATTTGGATTTACGCCAATTTCTGACATGATGTCATCTCCGTCGCCGCCTCAATTTGGTCGAGGCGGATTGTTTCACGCTGCCTGCACCGCGACAAACGTCTGGCTCAATGCCTGACCGCCGCTGATCTGATCGGTAAAAGTAACGTGCAGAACCGAATCGCTGGCCCCCACGCCGTAAGCGGTGGTCAGCCCTTTGGACAGATGGCCGTAGCCAGGGGTTAAGTAGACACAATCCGGCCGTATTGCCTGCGTTACCAGCAGCTTGATGTTCACTTCGCCCACGTCGCTGGTCACTTTGACCAGATCGTTATCGGCCAGCCCCATCGCTTTGGCTGAAACTGGATTCATCCACAAGCGGGGTTCGTCCTGATATTTGTGCAGCAGTTGATTGTTTTGGGTGGCAAACTGGGTATGTCGCCCCACTTTGCCAGTGAGCAGATAGAATTTCCCGGCCGGCGGGCGCGGCGGTTCTTCCCAGGTAGGCAAAGCGGCAAAACCGGCGTTGTCCAACGTACTGGAGAACAGTTCCACTTTGCCGGACGGCGTGTTCCACTCATACTCAATCTCGCTTCTCTTCTCCACGGGAAGCTGGACGTAACCCTCTTCCCGGATTTCCTGCAAGGTAACGCCTAACGGAGCTAACTGCTGGCGGATGTAATCTTCTTCGTCCACGTACTGGAAGTAATCTTCCAGGCCCAGCCGTTTGCCCAGTTCTTTGTAAATCCACAAAGCTGATTTGGCGTCGCCCTGGGGCTGGATGACAGGCTGGCGGATGAATACCTTGTCGCCCACCACCAGCAGCGGATCATACCGCTCCAGGTAGGAAGCTTCCGGCAGTACCACATCAGCAAACCAGGTGGTGTCATTGAGGAAGATGTCTACCACGGCGATGAAATCCATTTTGCTCATCGCTTCCAGGGTACGGCCGCGATCCGGCAGTGATTGCACGGGGTTTTGCCGGGCAATAAACCAGCCATGCGCCTCATAGGGTTTGCCTGTAATAATGGCATCCCGCAGTTCCTGGAAAACGCCTAGTTTGAACGGTACCAACGGGTATTTCCAGGGCACACCGTCCAGCCGCATAGCCGAAGCTCGCGGATAAGGCGGCTGCGGCGGTACGCCTAAAGGGCCAGCCCCTTCTCCGGCGGCGGGCAGCAGATGCACGCCCCAGTTGCCGACCAGAGCGTTCAGGCTGGCAATAGCTCGTTCTGTCTGGAAGGAGTTCTCGAAATTGGAGGTGCGCCAGCCGTTGTGGGCCAAGGCGTGTGGCGCGGCGTCGCTGAATTCGCGGGCGATACGCCGAATCACGTCGGCGTTGATGTCGGTGATCGGGGCAGCCCATTCGGGGGTGTACGGCCGTATCTCCTCCGCCAACTGCTCAAAGCCCACCGTATACTTTTCCACAAACGCCCGGTCATACCGCTCCTCACTAACGATGACGTTCAACAAAGCCAGATGGAAAGCCAAATCCGTGCCCGGCCGGATAGCGCACCAGTCTGTGGACTTGGCGGCCGTTTTCGTAAAGCGCGGGTCCACGTACACCACTTTCAGCCCGCGATCAATGGCATGGCTCAAAATGGACGTTTCCGACGTAGAAATCGCTTCCATCAGATTGCGCCCCGTCAGGATAAGGTATTCCAGGTCGGCGTAACTACGGGCCGGTTCTTCCATCCCGTAAGTCATCTGGTTCGCCACAATCATGGCGTTGAAGCACAAACTGCGCTGCGTGCCGTAGTTGGGCGAGCCAAAAGCGTTGAGCAAATTCTCAAACTGCACCTGAGACAAATTGTGCGTGGAAGAAAAGACCATCGCTTCCGGCCCGTACTTGTCCTTAATCTCCAGCATCTTGGCTGCCACCAAATCCAGGGCTTCATCCCAGGATGCCTGGCGGAACAACCCCTCGCCCCGCTTCCCCACGCGAATCAGCGGCGTCAGGACGCGGTCGGGGTCGTAAGTATTCATCAGGCCGGCCTGGCCGCGGGCGCACAGGTGCCCCAAAGAATGGGGATGGAGGGGGTTGCCTTCCAGTTTAACGACACGGCCGTCTTTCACCTTCGCCCGCACACCACAACGCCAGACACACATCTCGCAAGTGGTCGGGATATAGCCGGTACCGGAAGCATCCAGCAAACCCGCTTCCTTAGCTGCCTGGGCTACTTCCACCGGCAGCATGTGCCCAATAGCCAACGCACCGGCCGAAACGCCAGCCACCTTCAAAAATTCTCGTCGGGAAATCTTTGTATCTAACATGATTTTATCCCTGCTTCGTTTCCAATTTATCTTTGCGCTGCGCATGAGCGCGATCAATGGCGTAGAACAACACCAGACTAAACAACGTAAAGAAAACAATGACCAGAGCGGCGCTTACTTGCCACATATCAGGCATAATCACAGAGCCGTAGTTAGCCAATGCTGAAATCTGGGGGAAGATTTGCGGGTATAGCAGCCCGTAAATAGCCGCCCCAATAGTGAATCCCAATAAACCAGGAACCAGATAATCCAATTTTCCTTCGCCGGACCCGGCGACGCAGGTACCCGGTCAGAATCCGCTGATGGCCATGCCTGTACCAAAAATCAGGCCGCCCACCACGTTCCCGGCAATGTAAGTGGCCGGAACAGAAGGAAAGACGATGAGACCCATCCACTTCAGGGTATACAATCCCGTCATGGAAACAATCAGCGCCGTCATCATAAACTTGAGAACGTTAAAATCAGTAAAGCGAAAAGCGTTGACAATTCTGTGATATTTGGTCAACCCGGATTTAACCAGAGTCAGGCCAAATACAACGCCCAGCAATAAAGCGATAATGTAGTCGAACATGATTTAGTACCTCTTACCGTAAATAATTAAAGTCGTCACAATACCCGAAGCGAACATAGCGCCAATAAAGATGAAGGCCGCCGGAGCCAGCAGCATCCCGCCAGAGATGGCTAACCCGCTGGTGCAGCCCCCGGCAATGCCTGCGCCAATTTCAATGACGATGGCCCCGAAAAGGGCGATAAGCCAACGTTTCTTCCAACCGGGGCCAAAAATCTTGACCCACTGCGGGTCAGAAACCTTGCGCAGCTTCAGGGTATGGCTGGGCCAGGCGGCCAGCAGCCCGCCAAAAAACACACCGATGAGCAGCACACCCGACCAGGTCAGCCCCGGCGGCATGACGTAGTTAAAGTAAATGTTGTCAAAGGCGGCTGGTGCAACCAGCTTACCAATCGCCCCCGCCAAATTTTCGAAGGCCCCGGACGCGCCCAGCAAACTATTGCTGATGGCCACCGCCAGCACACCGA
>JAJRTP010000147.1 GCA_024278255.1 Chloroflexota bacterium
AAGGCGGCAGCGCACCCGGCGGGCAGGCCGGCGATTTGTACCTGAAGGTAGAGGTGCTGCCGAACGCCAAATTTGAGCGGGAAGGGGATGATTTGAGAGTGACGGTTCCGGTGGATATGTATACGGCCGTACTCGGCGGCAAACTGCCCGTCCCCGCCATAGACAAAACCGTCAGCCTGACCATCCCGCCGGGAACCAGCAGCGGCAAAACCTTCCGTCTGCGCGGTTTGGGGATGCCCAATCTGAAAAATCCGGACAAGCGGGGCGACCTGCTGGCGACGGTAGAAGTGACCGTGCCGCAAAACTTAAGCGACAAAGAAAAAGAACTCTTCAAACAATTGCAAGAGATGAGGAGTCAGACACAATGAGATACAAACTAATCGTCCGACCCAGAGATGACCAACCCTACTACCCCCGCCTGACTGCGGCCCAGGCCGCCCGCATTTCTCTGGAACTGATGCGCCGGGCTGAGGATGCTTATCTGGTGCAGGCCAAGCCGGCCTTTGGCGGCATTCAGGGGTACAGCCTGGCTGACATTGACGAACTGGCCCGCATCCGCCGCCTGCGTGAGGATTTGGGGCTGGATATGCGCGCCGTAGAAGTGGTTTTGCGGATGCGCTGGCGCACGTTGGACCTGATGGCCCAACTGGATGACATGGAACGGCAAATGCGCCGCCGCGAACAACAATTACAACAAGAACTACAACAATTACGCCGCCGCCTGGCAGAAGAGGCGGATTACCAATAATGTAGTGCCGGGCACGGGGTAAAACAACTGGGGTAACCCAACACCTTGAACCCCGTGCCTGGCACTACCGAAGTGATTTGGTAATTAGGAGAAATTATTATGAGACTGGATAAATTTACACAAAAAGCCCAAGAAGCTGTGCTTGAAGCGCAGCAGTTGGCACAAGATTATAACCATCCGGCGGTAGAGCCGGAACATTTACTGAAAGTTCTGGTCAATCAGGAAGGGGGCGTGGTTCCCTCGTTGCTGGGACACATTGGCGCGGACGCGCAGATGTTGAACCAGAGCATTGACCAGGCGTTAGCCAATATGCCCCGCGCTACGGGCAGTTCCATGCAGGTGGGTATGAGCCGTAACCTGGGGGACACGCTGGAAGAAGCTAAAGCCATCGCCGACAATATGAAGGATGAGTACGTCTCCACGGAGCATTTGCTCATGGCGATGGCCCAGCCAAAAGCGGGCCGGGTACGAGAACTTCTGGCGCGGCACGGGGTGGACTATAACGCCATCCTGCAAGGTCTGGCCGCCGTGCGTGGTTCGCAGCGGGTCACCAGCCAAAACCCGGAATCCCAATATGAGGCGTTGGCCAAATACGGCCGTGACCTGACCGAAGAAGCCCGCAAAGGCAAACTCGACCCCGTCATCGGCCGGGACGAAGAAATCCGGCGCGTCATTCAGATTTTGAGCCGGCGCACCAAGAACAACCCTGTCCTCATCGGCGAACCCGGCGTCGGTAAAACCGCCATCGTCGAAGGACTGGCCCAACGCATTGTGCGTGGTGACGTGCCCCTGGGACTGAAAGACAAGCAGCTAATCGCCCTGGATTTGGGATCGCTGGTCGCCGGCGCTAAATACCGCGGTGAATTTGAAGAACGGCTGAAAGCTGTTCTCAAAGAAATCCAGGAATCGGAAGGGCAAATCATCCTGTTTATTGATGAGATGCACACTCTGGTGGGGGCCGGTGCGGCCGAAGGTTCCATGGACGCCAGCAACATGCTCAAACCGCTGCTGGCCCGGGGCGAACTGCATACCATCGGGGCCACGACACTGGACGAGTACCGCAAATACATCGAAAAAGATGCCGCGCTGGAACGGCGCTTCCAGCCGGTCTTTGTGGATGAACCCAGCGTGGAAGACACCATCAGCATTTTGCGTGGCCTGAAAGAGCGGTACGAGGTGCATCATGGGGTGCGCATCACGGATAACGCCACCATTGCCGCCGCCACCTTAAGCAATCGCTACATCACCGACCGCTTCCTGCCGGACAAAGCCATTGACCTGATTGATGAGTCGGCCAGTCAAATCCGCATGGAAATTGACAGCAAACCGGCCGAATTGGATGCCATTGACCGGGAGATTATGCAGTTGGAGATTGAACGGGAGGCCTTAAAGAAAGAAAAGGATAAGGCCAGCAAGGAACGGCTGAAGAAAATCGAAGAAGAACTGGCGAACCTGAAAGAGCAAAGCACGCAGTTGACCGCCCGCTGGCAGGCAGAAAAGAACGCCATCCAGAAAATCCGGGAGATTAAGGAACAGATTGATCAGGTAAACGTGCAGATTGAGCAGGCGGAGCGGGAAGTGAATTTGCAGTTGGCCGCTGAACTGCGCTACAGCCGCCTCCGGGAATTGGAGTTGCAATTGGCGGAAGCGGAAGACGAACTGGCAAAACTGCAAGCGGAAGGGGCGATGCTGCGCGAAGAGGTCGGCTCGGAAGAGATTGCCCGTATTGTGGCTAAGTGGACGGGTATTCCGGTGAGCAAGCTGCTGGAAGGCGAAACAGAGAAGCTGATCCACATGGAAGATCGCCTGCACCAGCGAGTGGTCGGCCAGGATGAGGCGATTGCCGCCGTAGCTGCCGCTGTGCGCCGCAGCCGCTCTGGTCTGCAAGACCCGAACCGGCCGATTGGCTCGTTCATCTTCCTGGGGCCGACGGGCGTGGGCAAGACGGAATTGGCCCGTGCCCTGGCGGAGTTCCTCTTTGACGACGAACACAATCTGGTGCGCATTGACATGAGTGAGTACCAGGAGCGGCATACGGTTTCCCGGCTGATTGGCGCGCCTCCCGGCTATGTAGGCTACGATGAAGGCGGCCAATTGACGGAAGCGGTGCGGCGACGGCCGTACTCGGTCATCTTGTTTGATGAAATTGAGAAGGCGCATCCGGAGGTGTTTAACATCTTCCTGCAAGTGCTGGATGACGGCCGTCTCACGGATGGACAAGGCCGGACGGTAGATTTCCGCAACACAGTCATCATTATGACCAGCAACATCGGCAGCCAGTATATTCTGGAAGCAACGGATGAAGCGGAGATGGAAGATCGGGTGCTGGAAGCGTTACGCCAGCACTTCCGGCCGGAGTTTCTCAATCGGGTGGATGAGATTGTCATCTTCCACCGTCTGGGCCGGGAACAACTGCGGGAAATTGCCGAGATTCAATTGGAGCATCTGCGCGGTCTGTTAGCCGAGCGTGGCATCTCGATAGAACTAACCAATGCTGCGTTGGATGTGCTGATTGAAGAAGGGTATGATCCGGCTTACGGGGCACGGCCGTTAAAGCGAGTGATTCAACGTCGTATCGTAGACCCGCTGGCACTGCAACTCATCCAGGGTGACATCACGGATGGGGATCATGTGGTGGTGGATGCGGTAGACGGGGAATTAACGTTTACGGCCGTTGTCGGCGAGCCGGAACTGGTTCCCGCATAAGTTAAAAGACCGGCGTCATTGCGACGCCGGTCTTTTTTATTCTATTTGTTTACGAATTTCTGCCAGCACGTCCGATAAAGTTATTTCTAAATTTTCAAAGATCCCGACTGGTGTATGCTTGTGATGGGGAAAAGTTGCAATATGTCGGTGATGCGGGGCATTATCCCATCTCATAATCATCACGTCATTCTGATCTTGCCAGTGAAATGAATAAACCCTCTCAATCTCATCTACATACTCTCTGACAAAAAGTACAGAACGATTTTCCAAAAGTATCTTTAGCCGATAGTAGAAACCGCTCTCCCATTGCCGATAATCTTGAATTTCATAGTGTTCAATCCAATTTTCCTGATCAAGCAACCTCAAAATTTCCATGCTTGACCTCGTCGATTTTTGCCGCTAAATCCTCCGCTGTTTTTACGCAGGCTTTCCATTCAATATAGTCATCCCAACGGGTAAAATCTTCATCGGAAGTATTATCTATCTCTTTGGAAAATTCATCCCACGTCTGACCGTATTTTTGCTCAAACAAACGGATCTTTTCGTTGGCGGCATATACGTTTGCCAGATATTCAGCCATCAACCAGTTGGCAACACTTTGTTTTTGAACAGTAATCATCGCTTTATTATCCTTTTGTCCTGACATTATATTTTACATATTCGATTACAATTACAGTATAGCATAACGTATCTTAAATGCAGAGTTTGGCGCGTAATTCTTGGCTACTACCCTACGTCAAAAGAGTAAACGTCAGGCATTCAGCGCCCCATCGTTGCCCAAATGACAGTTTTCCCACCGGATAATCGGTTAGGCTATGGTCATGGAATATAAACTGACACCGACCTGTTTCACACCCTTACACATCTCTCTGGCCCAATTCAAGCGCGGCGCAAAACGCTGTTTTTGTAATATAGTTGAGGTGGAAGCGTCGCCTCATGCGCTGGCGCTGGCCTTTTCGCTGGGCACGTTGATCAGTCTGCTGCCTACGCCGGGCTTGAATTTGGCGCTGATTGCTTTGCTGACGGCCGTATTCAAGCGAATTCACAAGGGGGCGCTGGTCGCCTCCATGGGGGTATGGAATATCTTTGTGATTACGCCCATGTATGTGCTGGGGCATCAGGTAGGGACGTTGTTGGTGGGAGACACGGCCGTACTCCCCCCGCTGCCTTTTGCTGACGGCCGTATTGCTGATATGGGCGCTGCGTTCTTTGTCGGGAATTTGATTGTAGCTGTGGCGGTGACGGCCGTGAGCTATCTGACCATCCGTCTGGCAGTGTCCCGCCGCCGCCAACCCATGGGCCAGGAAGTGCAGGCTTAACCAGCATCGTAAGGCATTGTCGGTACATTACCCTTGCTGGTGGCGTCGCACAACCTCTTCTCCCAAGGTTGAAAGATGCTCAGGATACGGCTTCATCTACACTGGCGGCGTCACCGCATTTTTTTATTTCAGCAAACCGCTGTCAGAAATATCATCGGAATTTCGGTTTTAAGTACGATCATTCAACCCCTGACGTTGTGGATTTCCACAGCGTCTTTTTTTGTTTCCCCAAGATTGGTTTAATCTTGAAGACTGAACCAATCTGCGGTATAACGTCATAGTTGGATAATGACATCTGTTACTGGCATACGGCCGTATCTATCAATTATGATAATGACAGGAAATTTGATAATAAAATTTTGTCGCAGATTGCCCAAATGACGCTAATTACCCTCCAGTGAAAATCGTTCGGCTGAGTCGCTCACGACGAAGTCTGTGTAATCTGCGTAATCTGTGGTTCTCAGGAGCAAAACGATGAAACATGAATTTGTTAGAGATTGGATGACCAGAGACGTCATCACCGTTACCCCGGAAACGCCGCTGCCGGAGGCGCATCAAATTATGATGAACGAAGAAATCCGCCGCCTGCCGGTGGTGGATGAGGACGGTAAATTGGTCGGTATTGTCACGCTGGGAGACGTGCGCGGGGCGCAGCCATCCCCAGCCACTTCTCTAAGCATATGGGAATTAAACTACCTGCTGTCCAATCTGAAAGTAAACGAGATAATGACGCCCGATCCCATCACCCTGTCCTGTGAAGCCACTATTGGCGAAGCCGCCCGCGCTATGCTGGAAACCAGAGTAAGCGGCTTGCCCGTCGTAGATTCTCAAGGCAATTTGCAGGGCATCATCACCGAATCAGACATTTTCAGTATGGTTGTGCTGCACGAATGGAGCGATATTGAAGAACCGGAACCGGCCTAACGTCACCGGCTAATTTAATCAGCACTAAAAGCCAGGCCGATGCGGTCTGGCTTTTTTCTTGGGCGCTGGCGCGGTGGGCAATCAACCAGCCTTGTGGCACAATCAATATGATGAAACGGCCGTCCACCCACATTCGCCTGCAACTAAAATTTCCCCTGATCATTTTGGCGGGGCTGTTGGTAGCTGCGTTCGTCTTGCCGGATCGGGTGTGGAACACGATGCTGGTGGGCTTTGGCGGCATGTTTCTGGCGGCCTGGCTGTGGGTGCGGGCCTTGGCCAAAGGGCTGCACGGCTCGCGCCAACTGCGTTTTGGCTGGGTGTCCGTGGGTGACCGGTTGGAGGAAAATTTTACGCTGCGCAATGAGAGCTGGCTGCCGGCTTTGTGGGTGGAGATTCTGGATGAGAGTAATGTGCCGGGTTACAGTACGGCCGTCGTCCGCAGTGCAGCCGCCGGAGGGACAGACCAATGGCGCAATGCCGCCATTTGTGAACGGCGCGGCCAGTTTCACCTCGGTCCCTGGGCCATCCGCAGCAGCGATCCATTTGGCCTGTTTAGTCTCACCATCGCGTATCCGGTGGTAGATGAAGTGATTATCCATCCGCCCATTTACGGCCGTTTACCCATCCCCTTACCCACCGGACGCAGCAACGGCCGTGTCCGAGCCAGCCAGCGTGCCCAACAAGCCACCCTGAACGCCGCCAGCGTGCGCCCCTACCACGCTACCGATCCGCAGCGCTGGATACATTGGCCCAGCACCGCCCGCCGCGACGAACTGTTCGTGCGCGAATTTGACCTAGATGCCGCCGGAGACATCTGGCTGCTGCTGGATATGCAGGCAGAGGTGCAAGTGGGCCAGGGCATTGAAAGTACCGAGGAGCAGGCGGTTTTAATGGCGGCTTCTTTGGCTGCCAGAGCGTTACGGCAAAATCGGGCGGTGGGCTTGGCGGGATACGGCCGTATTCCCCAGGTCGTCAGCACCGGGCGGGGGCAAGGGCAGCGCTGGCGTATCCTGCGGGCGCTGGCTTTGGTGCAGGCAGATGGCGACACAAATTTGTCAGTCTCCTTGCGCGATTTAGGTCAGGTCGCCCGGCGCGGCGCGGCCGCCGTCATCATCACGCCCAACACCAGCGCCGCCTGGCTGCCGGATTTGGTGACACTGGCCCAAAAAGGCATTGAAAGCCACGTCATCCTGCTGGATCGCCCCAGTTTCGGCGGCGCAGGTAACAGCCTGGCTTTGCAGGAAAGCATTCACCAACTGGGGTTCAATGCCACCATCATCCAGCGCAACGAGATCGGCCAACCCCTTCTGGATCAACAGCGACGCGGCTTCTGGGAATTTCGGGTTACCGGAACGGGGAAAGTGGTGGCGGTGCGTAATCCGCTTTTGGAAGTCACCACAGAGACACAGAGGCACAGAGATTTTTAATTTTCAGGACAATTTTTTCTCGGTGTCTCCGTGCCTCTGTGGTGTGTATTTTTGGCATGGTTCAGAATTGTTTT
The DNA here is from genome assembly GCA_024278255.1 of Chloroflexota bacterium. GTDB lineage: Bacteria > Chloroflexota > Anaerolineae > Promineifilales > Promineifilaceae > JAJRTP01. Next base: position 7,199 of record JAJRTP010000147.1, read on the forward strand.
TTCTTCTTTACAAATGAGTACAACGAATTTGGGAACGAACGAATTTTGCCAATCGAGTAAATTCGTGCAGATTCGTTATTTCCTTGATTCGTTGTACTCGCCATTTGGAAAGCAAATAATCAGGATTTTGAATCATGCCGCATTTTTAATATGAAATGACAAGAGTAATTGAGTGGGGTTGGTATCGTTTCCGACCGGCGGAGGGGTGGCTTTCGCTGGCGCTGTTGGCTGCGGCCGTAGTTCTGGTAGGCGGGGCTGTGCTGGAAGTGGGCTGGACGGCGGAAGATGGCGTGGTCATCCCGGCGCTGCTGTGGGGCTTGGGGCTGGGTGTGCTGCTGGCAAAACGGCCGTTACCCTCCCTGCCCGCCTGGCTGCTCATCACTCTCTACGCCCTGCTGATTACCACCCTGCATCTGGCCCGCCTGTGGCCGCCTCTGCCCGTCTTGCTGGATGGTTGGGAGCCAACACGTCAATTTTGGCTGCAAAACGGGGCGTTATTTGGCGACCGGATAGCCAGTTGGTTTGTAGCCGTTCTGGGGGGCGGTTCCAGTCAGGAAACCATCGTGTTTGCTTTCGGTCTGGGACTGCTTTCCTTTTTGCTGGCCGCTTTTGCCGGATGGAGTACCTTTCGCCAGCAACGGCCGTTCCTGGGATTGATTGTCTTAGGCTTGGCCCTGGCGCTCAACAGCTACTTTGGCGTGGTGGAAATATGGTGGCTGGCCGGATTTATTGGGGTAGCAGCGTTGACAGCAGTCGTCATTCACTATGCGAATTTAGAACAGGATTGGGACAGCCGCGGCGTCGATTTTTCCGGTGAAGTGCGCCTGGAACTGATTATGCACGCCGGGGTCATTGCCGCTTTTCTCATCGCTCTCTCCCTGTTGCTGCCCGCTTTCAGCATCACCAAATTGCAAGAGGCTTTTGTGCAGTGGACGGCCGTGCAGGAGACGGATGAAACGTTAGGGCGTGCCTTTGCCGGTGTAGCCCAGCCCCGGCAAAACCTGCCCGAAGCCAATCCCGGCGGCGTAGGCGGCAGCGGCTTGCTGCCCCGCAATTACCTGCTAGGCATCCCGCCTGATCTGGCCGAAACGGTGATGATGTCCGCCACCGTCAGCCTCATCGGCGCAAACGGGCAGCCGGAAATTGCGCCGCCCTCTCTGGTGCGCGGCACACATTGGCGGGCCTTGAGTTATGACGTGTACACCGGGCGCGGCTGGGCCATTTCTGAAGAACGGCGCGAGACCATTCCGCCAGCCGCACCCATCCCCCTGCCGCCGGTAGACGGTCAAACCGCCCTCTGGCAAGAAATAAACTGGGTAAAGGATCAGCGCATCATCCGCTATTCGGTGGGGCTGCCGCAGCAGTTTGCGGAGGAGGTGACAGTTTCCTGGCGCGGCCTGAGTGATTTGGCGCGGGTGTGGGGCACGCAAACCCGCTATCAGGTGCAGTCCAGCCTGACGACGGCAGGGCCGAATGAACTGAGGGATACGGCCGTCACCAACATCCCACCCGCCATTACCGCTCGCTACACGCAATTACCCGATGCCGTCAGCCAACGCACCCGCGATTTGGCCGTAGAAGTGGCCGGCCAATACGACAATCCTTACGATCAGGCGCGGGCCTTGGAGCAGTTTTTGCGCCAATACCCCTACACGTTGGACGTAGAACTGCCGCCAGAGGGCCGTGATCCGGTGGACTTTTTCCTCTTCGATTTGCAGAAAGGGTACTGCGATTATTATGCTTCGGCGATGGTGGTAATGGCCCGCAGCCTGGGTTTGCCCGCCCGTCTCGGTGTCGGCTTTCTGGCGCAGACACCGGATGAAAACGGCGTACAAACCATCCGTCAGATTAACGGCCATTCCTGGGCAGAAATCTATTTTGCCGGGTACGGCTGGGTGGAATTTGAGCCGACGGCCGCTTTCCCCAGCCCGCAAGATGAAGCCGCAGCCGCCCCCATGCCAACCGGAGAGGACCCGTTTGAGGAGCCATATGAAGATGTGGCCGTTCCCAGTATCCCGGAACCGGTACGGCCGTTTCCCTGGCAGCGGCTGGTCATTGTGGGTGGCCTTTTGGGACTGGTGGTCATCATCTGGCGGCGGCAGCGGCAAAAGCGGCGGGGCTGGGATGAGGTGCAGTGGCGTTACGGCCGTTTGCAGGCCAGCGCCGCCAAAATCGGCCAGCCCGTCCCCGCCAGCCAGACGCCGGATGAGTTTACGGCGGCTCTGCTGACCCGGTTGGATTGGTGGGGGGAACGGCCGTATCTGGCCCGATTGATCGCTCCCATGCGCCCGCACGTTACCCGCCTCGGCGCTGCCTTCAAACGCCGCCAGTTTGCGCCTGATCATCCGGTGGATACGGCCGTGGCACGGGAATCTTGGGAGGAGTTGAGACGGCCGTTTTGGGTCTTGCGGGTTTTGCGAAAGATTGTGGGGTGAGGGGCGTTGGGGTAAGGGGGTTGGTACGGCCGTTTCTGCCTTGCGATACGCTGTTGATGCTGCTGGAGAGAAAACTTCCAACTTCCTCAACATAATCTCTTATTGTTAGTGTATTTAACTCTAGTTTATCCATTTAGTGGACAAGAAAAGGTGGGGAAGGTAAGCTGACTTCAACATTACAACACCAATTGTAGGAGAAGTCAGAGATGCTTACCTTACCCCAAGAAATGATGACCGTGATTTTAC
>JAJRTP010000148.1 GCA_024278255.1 Chloroflexota bacterium
ATCAACAGCGCTAATTCTCGCCGTATTTGCTTCTGTACCGATGACCGCCAACCGGCTGACTTGTTGGAAGAAGGCCATATTGACTTTATGATCCGAACCGCCATTGCCGAGGGGGTTGAGCCGATCACGGCTTTCAGAATGGCCACACTCAATCCGGCTGAATATTTCCGCCTGCATGACCGTGGCGCAATTGCTCCCGGCCGCCGCGCCGACCTGATGATTTTTTCTGATTTATATACCCCCGTGGCTGAATCTGTCTACCGGGGCGGAAAACTGGTCGCTCAAGATGGGGAGATGATCCCCTGGGCGCGTCGTCCCCCCCACCAGACTTTACCAATTTCGATGGATATCAATTGGGGTAAGGTAGACTTTACAATTCCTGTTGAAGGTCCCAGGGTTCGGATCATTGAAGCTATCCCCGAACAGCTCATCACGAATAGTATCATTGAGGAGACGCCACAAGTGAACGGCCGTGTTTCTTCAGATATTGACCGGGATATTCTAAAAATGGCAGTTGTTGAGCGTCATCGTGGCACGGGGAATATCGGAAAAGGGCTTGTACGCGGAATCAGCCTTAAACGGGGAGCGATTGCCAGTTCTGTGGCTCATGATCATCACAATGTTGTGGTGATTGGCGTTGATGATCACAGCATGTTAACGGCCGTTAAGGCGGTCGCCGCGATGAATGGGGGAATGGCAGCGGTAGATGGAGATACAGTATTAGCTCAACTTCCTCTGCCAGTCGCTGGCTTGATGAGTGACTTGCCAATTGAGCGTGTTCGTCAGCAAATGGACGCCCTCCTAATTGCAGCCCATGAATTGGGTTCCTCCTTACACGATCCATTCATGGCTATGAGTTTCCTGGCCTTGCCCGTTATCCCATCGCTGAAATTAACAGATCACGGGCTTGTAGATGTCAATCGTTTTCAACTGGTATCACTATTTGAATAATATAATGCACTTCATCATACACAATCAGCCCCCAGTTGTAGTCGTTAAACAGGCTGAAATGGGGCTATTGCTGGTTAAACGGCGCGGTTCCAGGAACTTTCCGCTTGCGGTAGGTCATGGTTTGAATCAGCGATTCCTGAATGTGCTACCTCATCTCATCCAATGAACCGTTATCCTGCATTTTACCCTCCCGTCGGGTTTGCGTTGGTCACGATTGCCAATGCCGATATGGATCCCAACTCATTTCGTCCGTTTCCTCGTCAATATCTGGATATTGGGGCGGGGCTTGCCCATGATAATCCAAAATGCGCGGGTAATCTGCTTTGGGCGCGAGCGGATTGATTTTTAGAACGGTCACATCAAATTCGTGGCTGTCGCCGTAATCGAAGAAGTAAAGAAAGGTTTGGCCTTCGCGTAAGTCGAGTTGCGCCATTTGCACCTGATGAGTATGCAAAGCTGTATCAGACCAGGGGCTGCCGATTTCGCTGTCGCGATCCCATCGGTCGCCGCTAAGATAAAAGGAGTAGAGATGGTCATCCAGCCAACGGAAGGCGGACTGAATGGTCAGGTGCAAGTCTTCCAGCGTGTTATCTTCGGCCAATTCGATCTCCCGCCACACTTCGGGTAAAGTGCGGTGATTGACGCGCAGAACAAAGCTGGTAACGCTTCCCCGGCGCGCTTTACGTGATTTACGGGCATGGCGAAGGCCGTAATCGGGGTCATAGGCGCGGGGTAAATCTGGTGGGTTTTCGTAATCGTACTCTTGTATTGCCTGCCCAAACAGCGCGCTGGCTAAAGGTTCCGGTTGGGGCAATTCGGGTTCCGTGCCATACATGGTGGGGGCAATGATGCCGTCATGCCACAGTTCGCTGAATGGATCGGGTGGAACCGGATGACGGTAAAAGCCGGTTGCCAATAGATAGGTTGTGAAATCCCAGGGAGAGATGCCATACGGCCGTTTCCGCATAAGCTCTAAACCCAGCCTCACAAATTCTTGGTTACGAACAGCAATACTCTCTTCGTCTCGCTCCTTGCCTGGTTGAAAATCAATCCGGTATCGTTTCTCTTCACCATCTATTACTGTGAATAGCAAATGATCGCCCGGTTGAGCATTTAGCTTGTGAAACCATGTCCAAAATTCGGGTGTGGCCGGCGTCCCCCAAATGCCAGCCGACAACATTTCCAAAGAAAAATCTGATGTTTTCCCGTTTGGCAATGCGACGTGCGCCGGGCTGCGGTCGCTATATTTTTGGGAAGCGAAGAAGGTGGGGCAGATGGCATCTTTCACATCGCTGTCCCAATACAGCCGATCGTCGGCCAATTCGGCTGCTTGAATGGTGTGACGAATGATTGAGTCGTTGATAAGGCGGGGTTTCCAACCGTAACGGCCGTCGCCTGTAGAAACAATCATCCGGCTTTGGCTAATAGCATTGCGAATCGTGTTTTTTGGGTTTTTAGTTGTAATTGGCATGATACGGTTTACGCTAGCCATGATTTCGGCAAATGGCAATGGTATATTCGAGGCAAATACAACGTCATGCGTTAGCTGGGTAAAATTCACCTTTTTAGCGGCCATCGTTATTCATCCTTTTCGTGGTCATCGGCAACTACCAACTATCGGATAGTCGAATCGAGCATATTATGGCGCAAATTCTTGTTCGCTACAATACGAATAGGGGGTGGACGCCTAATGCGGATCGCGGGTTCGACAAACAAAAAGCGCTCGACTAAATCGAGCGCTTTGGAACCCGCGATGCGGAACGGGAGCGACGGGCTTGGAACCCTCTTGGGTACTGTACCTTAACAATGCGGATAAATAGATCAAAATAAACTTTGCCAAAAAAGCAGGTCAGGTGGCAAACTTATGCA
>JAJRTP010000149.1 GCA_024278255.1 Chloroflexota bacterium
GCAGCCAAAGCGGCAGTCGGACACCACTTCAATATCAGGCAGCAGGGCGGCCAAAGCGCGGGCAGCGGTGGATTTGGCCGTGCCCCGTTCGCCGCGAATCAGAACGCCGCCAATGCGCGGGCTGACTGCGTTCAAAATCAGCGCCCGCTTCATGCGTTCCTGCCCTACAATTGCCGTAAAAGGAAATACAACTCGACTTGCCATGTTTTTCTCCGTCATGTTTTCTGCCAGAATGTCCGGCACAATTGATTATACTGAATGGCAGATTGATAGCAACTAACGTGAGGCGTGATTCGTGATGCGTGTCTTTTTCACCCTGTCACCTTGTCACCTTGTCATTTCTCCAGTTTCCGCACTGTCTCTTCCAGCACAGTCAACGCCTGTTCAATCGCGTCCAGATGCGTCCGGTAAACGCCAACGGCCGTGCGCAGCACAAATTTGTCGCCCAGCCGGGTGGAACTGATGAAGATACGGCCGTCCGCCAACAACGCCTGCATCAACCGCTCATTAAATTCATTGGCGTCGCCCCGTTGCGGCACATAGCGGTAAGTAACCACCGCCAGATCGGGCGGCGGGCCAACTTCAAAACCGTCAATCTCCTGAAGCCTCTCGTAAAAATACCGGGCCAAAAGCAGCTTTTCCGCCAAAGCCGCCCGGAAGGGGGCCACGCCGGCCAGTTTGAGCGGCAGCCACATACGCAGCCCGCGAAAATGCCGCGTCAACTCCGGCGACAGATCGGCCGGGGAAATCACGTCATTTTCCGCGCCATCCTGCATGTAAGCGGCATCCGCGGCAAAGGCGTTGAACAGGTTACGGCCGTCCTTCACCACCACCGTCCCCGTGCCATACGGCAAAAACAGCGTCTTGTGCGGGTCCATGATGATCGAATCCGATTGTTCCATGCCCGCCAACTTTTGCCGCCCCTCGTCGCACAAGGCAAAAAAGGCGCCATACGCCCCATCTACGTGCAGCCAAAGGCCGTGCGCCTGGGCGATTTGGGCGATTTCCGGGAGGGGATCAATCGCGCCGGTGTTGGTTGTGCCCGCCGTGCCGATGACCAGCCAGGGATTCAGCCCCATCTGCTTATCGGCGACGATGGCTTGCAGGAGCGCGGCCGTTTCCAGGCGGTAATGGTCGTCTACGGGGATGAAACGGCGCACACATTGGTCCAATCCGGCAATACGCAGCGCCTTGTTCACGGAATGGTGGGTCTGCGCGGTGAGGTAGACAACGGCCGTACCAATCCGCTCCCCTGCAATCTCCCGCGCTTCCCTGGCTGTGACTACGGCCGTCAGATGAGCCAGACTGCCGCCGGAAGTGAGGCTGCCCAAGGTCCCGTCCGGGTAACCGACAATCCCGGCCATCCACTCCAGCAGCATATTTTCCAACTGCACCGCGCCGGGCGACGGGAAGTAGTAACCGGCGTACTTGTTACTGAGGTCTGCCAGAAAATCGCCCAAAGCGGAATGGTACAACGCCCCGCCGGGAATGTAGCCCAGGAAGCGGTCGGAGGTGGGGGCTACACCCGGCGTATCCACGTGAGTGTGCAGCAGAGGCAGCAGGTCCTCTATGGCTGCGCCGTTTTCGTTGATGTGGAAGCTGTTCGGGAGACGGCCGTTTTCCGAGGCTGTGTAGGCGGGTGCGGTACCGATGCGGTTGATAAATTGATTGGCGTAAGCGCCGACCTGGTTCAGCAGGAAGGTGCGTTCTGCCTCGCCCGGTTCCAAAGGGCGGGCGAGCTTTTCCAGTTGTTTGAGTTGTTTTATCATGGAGGCATTCATGGCCGCGATCTTACGCCTTTTGGCGGCTGCGGGCAATGGCAAAACCGATGAGACCGACCGCCAAAATCAGGCCCACGCCGGCCCCGATGAGAACGCCGGTGGAGATGCCGCTGCCGCTTTCGGGCGCTGCTGCCGGGGGGGCGGTTGGGGTGGGGATTTGGCTGGGCGCTGTGCCGGCTTTGCCGATACCGAAGGTGAAAGCGCCGGAAACTGTATCGCCGTCCAGGAGGTCGGCCGTCCACTGCACCAGGTAAACGCCTTCATCCAGCACCGGCAAAGAGACAATCATGGAAGCGTGATCCGGATCATTCAAATCCACACCGCCATCGCCATTATCCACCTGCTCACCGGCCAGATTGTAAACCTTGAGTGTGCTGGTAGTAGCCAATTCGTCGCTGAACCAGGTTGTCACCTGGGCGGGAGATTCAGCCAGCGCTGCCCCATCTGCCGGTTCTGACTTCAGCAAAATCTCATCCCCATGCGCGGTGGCGGTTACGGCCGTAACTGCTAATCCCAGCAGCAGGAGGAAGAATAAAAGTAGTTTTCTTGTGTTTTTCATGGCATCATTCCTTCAAAAGTGTAGGGCGATTTGCCAAATCGCCCACCATTTTCACTCGCAAGATTATTCTAATTCTCTGGCGGGGCAAGCAGTGCCGGATTAACAGCTAGAGGGCTGCTGAGAGTGTGCAAAAAGGCTTCCAGTTGGGCCAATTCGCCATCTGATAAATTGAGCGGAACCAGGTCGCTGTGGCCGATGGGCGGGATGGGCGCGTGGTTGTAATGGTCGAGTACTTCCGCCAGCGTAGCAAATTGACCGGCGTGCATGTACGGAGCCGTTTTGACCACGTTGCGCAGGGTGGGCACTTTGAAGGCGCTGATCAATTCCTGCCCCATCACCTTCGCATAGCGGAGTTCAGCGCAGTCGTCTTTACCGGCGTCACTGTAGGGTCCCAGACAGTTGAACTCGTTTTCCACCGCTTCCTGAACACCTTTAATACGCCCCATGTCCAGCGCAGCGCCTTCCGCAGCGGGTACGGCCGCGTTATGGAAGCTGTTGTTGGTAAAGAGCGGCCCGTTGTGGCAGCGGATACATTTGGCCTCGCCGATGAAGAGTCGCAGCCCAGCCGCTTCATCTTCGGTTAGCGCGGTTTGCATGGCCGCTTCATCCCCGTCCAGCAGGGCCGCCACGTAGGCGTCGAAGGAGGCGGGGCCGGGCATGATTTGCCGCTCGTAGGCGGCGATGGCTTTGCCCATGTTGGCAAAAATTCGGTTGATCGCGTCCCGGTCGGCGGGAGACATGGCTTCCCAGGCGGCATTGGCAGTTTCGTCTTCCACCGGCCCGGCCGAGTCGGGGAAGCGGCTGCGGTCGGACAGGTCGGGCAGGGGGCCGAAGATGGCTTCGTATAGGGCGCGGTAGTCCGGGTCGTCGGCCAGGGTGTGGGCGTAGAAGGTGCGGTTGGCCCCGTGTTCGACGGCGCTTTCCATGGGGCCGAGGGCTTGGGCCCATTGGCTGTCTCTACGGCCGTCCCAGAAAAACCACGGGCTGTAGGCGATCCCCACAATGGTCGGCGCGCCTCGTCCCGTCTGCCCCACGCCCTGGGAAAGGGGCAGGCCGTCGGTGAAATAGCGGTCAGGCTGGTGGCAGGTGGCGCAGGAGACACGGCCGTTGCTGCTGAAACGGGTGTCGAAAAATATCTGCTGCCCCAGAACGGCCGCTTCCGGGTTGTCGCCGTAAGCGTTGGACGGGTCAGGCGGCAGGTCGGGCAGGCTGTCCAGCCAGAGGGATTTCAAGGTGGCGATTTCGTTGTTTGTCCAGCCGAGGGTGGTGGTTTCTGTGGAAGGTACGGCCGTAGGCGGGGATGTGGTGGGGGATACGGCCGTGCTTTCCGGCGCGGCGCAGGATGTGAGAAAGACAGTTAGCCATAAAAGAATACCAGCATATATTTTGAGTTTCATAGGATTGTCCTGAAGTCGTATTGCGTGTTGACTGGTTTGCTCAACCTGATGTCCATCTGTATGAGATTAAATCGATCCCCGCCCCGCGATAAATCACGGGGCTACAGAACAACGCCCTGTGAACAGGGCTAAACCGGGTTATGGAAGTTAAATAATTAAATCGGTAACAGCTGGATGGCGAAATTTATTACGCCATTCCTGCTCACTGGCGTAATAAATTCCGCCATCCGAACTGTTGTGGATTACCGATTTATTTTATGCAGGTTCATCACGTCCGGACGGGGTTGGCATTACGCAATGCACAATACGCAATACGCTACGGCAACACGATGTTAAACGTCACACTGTCACTCTGGCCGTCAGCGGCAATGTCCAGATGCATTTCCCACCAGCCGGCCATACTGAATTTAACGCCTTCCAGCTTGTAATCACCATTGCCCAGGTTTTCCGTAACCTGGGGGGCAGTAGGGAAGCCGTGTTGGTGTACCGGCATTCCGCCGTCTACGGTGATTTCGGCGTTGGTTACGGCCGTACCATCCGGCGTGGCTACGTGAATGGTCCAGTTGTGGATTTCGTTCAGGCTGAGCGGGTCCAGTTCACTGCTAATGGTCACCTGGTAAGTACCCTGCTCTGTCGGCCGGGAGAGGGAAGTGTCCAGATCGGCCGGAACTTCGGCATTCATATCCATATCTTCCATCTCGCCGTCTTCCATATCTTCCATTTCGCCATCTTCCATCTCGCCGTCGCTCATATCTTCCATTTCCGTATCCATTTCTGTGTCAGGCATGGTTTCCATTTCATTGGCTGGCGGGGCGGTAGCTTCTGGGGTCGACTGGCTGCCGCAAGCGACAACGAGTCCGGCGATTAGGAGCAGTAAAATTGTAAAAATTATCTTGTTAATCTTCATGTTGTTACAATACCTTCGCCAAAAAATGGCGTAAATAGAGCGATTGTGTAAGATACGATTTTTTCACCGACTAAAGAGAAAATTCGTAAACACAACCGCTCATGATAGATATTCTAGCACTTTTACAA
>JAJRTP010000150.1 GCA_024278255.1 Chloroflexota bacterium
ACTTTGGCTGCCTGGGTTACTTCTTTGGCTTGGGAGGTGATTATTTCCCCTACTTTCCGGGGATCATCTGGCATAACCAGGGCATTGCTGGCTTCGTAAAAGGTGTGCAGCCGTTGGTGTGCCTGTTTTGTCTGGGCCAGGAGGCGTTCTTTGTTGATGCCGGCCGCGGCCGTATTGGCAAACATCATCAATAATTCCATATCTTCGTTGGTAATGATGTCGCGCGTAAATTTGTTGTCTACTACCAATACGCCGATAGCCGCATCCTGAGCCAGCAGGGGAACGATAACCACAGGCCAGTCGGGTTGGAAAACGGCCGTAAACGGGTCAGGAAGCTGGTTCAAATCATATTCTAAAAGCATGACGCTGGTCTTTTTGGTCATTGATCGGGAAAAAGAATCACTTGCCAGAGGTGATACTCGTATTTTCAGATTGTGGATATTTTCTTCTATGGGGGTTTTGACCAGAGCGCCCTCTGCCAGATATTGTAAATAACGGTTGAAGTTGTATAAACCATCCCGCCGGTATTGATCCCAATCTTTTTGCGCAGCTTCCATGTCATAATGGCCGATAGCCATCTGACCGGTCAGATATTCGCCTGTTTCATCCAATAATAATATGGCCGCCCGGTTAAAACAGAGGCCGTAACCGGCCGTCACGCCGGTTAATACCACATGCAAGATTTTGTTCAGGTCGGAAGCGGATTGAATATAGTTGCTGATCCGGTGTAATAGTGACAATTTGTCATAGACGCGTTGTTCCCGGTTTAGAAGTTGGGATGTGTGCAGAGCCACGGCCGCTTGCTGGGCAAAGCGTTGCAGAATATCAATATCCAGTGGGGTTAGGCGGTGTACCTTTTCTTTGTCGGCCACAAATAAGACAGCCTCCAGGTCACCGTTTTCTAATTTGAGAGGAATGCCCACAAGCGTTTCAAATTGGTAAGGGATCAGCATGGCTTCGCGTTGCGACCAGTTATGATAGTCATTGGTACAAACGGTTTCTCTGGTAGCAGCTACTTGTCCAATCAAGCCATCACTATATTTGAGGACACTGCCGATGAGGTGACGGGGCAGGCCGTAGACATCTACCAGCATCAATTCTCCCATTTGCTGCCGATTGATGTACAGTCCGCCCAGAGTACATCCCGCCAGTTCGGCAGCTAAACGGATAACTTCGCTCAATAATTTCGACCGTTCTTTGATAGCACGAATGCGCCGAGAAGTTTCATCCAGGCTGGTGAGTAGTTGTTCCCGGCGAGAGGTCTGATTGTACAATTGGATGCGGTCCACAATGACGGCCGTTTGCCGGGCAATAGCCTGGACCAAATCACACATCTCATCAGAAAAGGACACTTCTGACCAGGGGCGAGACTCACCCAATTCCATGATACCTACAGTTCGATCTGTAGTTTGTAAATAGGCAGCCAGCAAGCTGGAAATACCTGGTTCTATACGTAATGGCTGAAACCAATCTTGCAAAAAGCGTTGGTCCGCTGGTTTATCGGTGCGAAAAATCTTGACAGTTTTGTTTTGCAGTTGTCGGAAGATGTCGGTTTGAGGAGAAACTATTACCGTTTCGCCTACGCCGGGCTGCCACTCTAATTCGGTTTCCAGTTCTGCAAAAGGATAAGCTGCTGCCACTGAAAGACGTGCCTCTTCGGTGTCACACAGCAGGATACGACAAAAAGAGACTCCCCAGAAATCAACCATTAACTTGGCTAAGGCCTGCAACCCTTCTTCCAGGTTATCTGCCCGGTTGAGTAAATCGCTGGCTGACTGGAGTAGATTGAGTTGGTGTTTAGCGGTTTGTAGCTGGCTTAAATCTTCAAAGTAACCAATAATTCCTTCTTGCTGGTCTTCATCATTGTAAGCCCAGGTGACAGAGAGACGAATAGGGATCGGTTTTTTGTCCCGATGTAAAACGGTGCAATCAAATGGGGGTAAATGACCAGCCGAAGTATTTCGTAACCTGTTACCAAGTTGGTGAGCTTGGTGGGGGTTGACGAAGATGGTGCTGACGTCACGGCCGTATAGCTCTTCAGCCCGATACCCCAGCATTTGTGTGACCTGTTTGTTGCAATATACAATTTTCCCGGCCAGATCATTGATGACGACCCCGTGGGGTAAAGCGGTGGCTAATTGGGCGAAGTGGTTGTTGTTTTTGGTATACGGCCGTCCATTAGGGCTTATTTCATCTTCTACCGGTTTATCAGAATCATCGTTTAGGGCATGTTTCTGATCATTTGTCATTTGGGCCTCAACTTCAACAACTATCAGGCCAGCCATTTTGTAAGGTCAGACCTTGCCGGACACACATCGGACTAAAACGACTCGTTTTTTCTGTGAGTGAACAACACATTTATACCATAAAAAGGCCAGAAAAATCCTTGCAGTTAACTGGCAATATTCTGACAATCCTGACAAACAGGCTGATTTGTCATAAAATCGGCGCAAAGAATGAATATAAAATCCGTGAATACGGCCGTACCCCCATTGACAAACGGCCGTAATTTTTTCATACTAAACTCAGTGAACCGATTCAATTCCATAATTACCCCAAGGAGGTAACTGTGTCCCAAGCATTTGAAGAAATCATTGCCCGCGCCGGTAAAGACCCGGCATTCCGCCAACTTTTATTAGATGATCCGCAAAAAGCTATGGAAGGTTACGCCGTCACCGACGACGAGCGTGAGATGTTGGGTAAGCTGGACGAAACACAGATTGATAAATTCGCCGGTGGCCTCGGTGATCGCACCACCAAAGGATCATTTGGCAGGGGCTTTGGATAAGCCGATTAGCTGGTATTTGACAATCAGACAGAAGTTCCGCTTTTTGCCAAGCGGAACTTTTACTTTTATGGTATTTGAACCCGATTTTGTAACGTTTGTGCTTCGTTAATCAGATTGTTCCCTTCTTGTTTGAGTTCCTCATTTCCTGTTGTGGTGAACAGTTGCCCCACCATGTCCAAACAAGCTATTTTGTCCAACAAGCGGGCACGTTGCCTGGCTTCATCAACGCAGTCTCGAAGTAGTTGTTTTTGTTTCGCCTGGTCCGGTGTAAGTTGAGCCAGGTTGAGTAAGGTCAGCGGTTTGTAATCGGGACAGCCATTTTGGGTGATGGCTGTCAGGCTTAAGTTGAATTGCTCGCGGGCCAGCACCGAATTGCCCACCAGTTGGTGCGTTGTACCGGTAAAGTGCAGAACAACGGGCAGCCACCAATCCAACTCTTTTTCTCGGATTATAGTTTCTGCCTGACGCAAGTGTGATAATGCCTTTTTGTAAGATTGCGCGTGAATATTAAGGCGTGCCAGACCCATTAGCAATTTGGCATTCTTTTCTGGATAGGCATCCGGGCGCTTGGCGATAATCTTGGCCGCCAGATCAAACCAGTATGCTGCTTTTGCCCACTCGTGTAAAGAGATGTGATATTCATGCCCTTTGAGCAGATAAACTTCCAGCAACATAGGGTCATCATTCATGGTGGAAAACAAATCAATCGCGTCTGCAAAATCATGTCGGGCCTCTTGAAATCGGCCCAAATAGGCTAAAACTTCGGCTCTGTTGCCCAGAGTTAAAGCTAATACATTTTGGTTTGTATCTGTAGCCAGATTGACGGCCTCATTGTATGTGTGCAGCGCATTTTCCGGCCGTCCCAGTTGAAATTGGATGAGGGCAATGTTGCTTAAGGACAGGGCAACATTGGCCGGCGTGGCTGTGTTGTAGGCGTATTTAATGCTTTGCTGCATTATTTCCAGTGCATTCTCCAAATCGCCCTGAGAAAAATGAACGTAAGCGATTGCTTCTAAAGTCAAGGCTAACCGGCTGATGTCGTTGTGGGTAACAGATAGCTGTTGGGCGTGGTTTAATTGCACTAATGCTTCATCCCATTGACCGGATGAGGCCGCCCCCCAACCTGCCCCGTAATAGGCACGGGCCAGCTCTTCAGCGGAAATTTGTTTTGCCAGTTGTTCAATAATAGTAGCTGTTAATTCCTGCACTTCATCCAGCTTGACCTGACGCCATTTAAGTTCGGCCAGGGTGTTGTATGCCTGGGCGAGTTGTTCGGGGACGTTGTGAGCGCGGGCATGCTGGGCGGCACGTTCTGCATCGGTCACGGCCGTAGCAAAATCACCCATCGCCATTAACGCCTCAGCACGGGAAAGGTAAAGATGCACGGCCGTATCCCACCTCTCCTCCTCTCCCAACGCCTGCAACTGTTTCTGCGCCAACGTGTACAATTCCACCGCTTCCTGATTGGCGAAGATGGCGCGGGCGGCGTCGCCGGCCTGAACAGCGAAGCGGAGGCATTTCTCCTGATTGGCTGCCCGGCCGTAGTGGTAAGCCAGCACTGCATAAAAAGGCTGCAAATTGTCCCCGTACTGTTCCTCCAGCCAATCCGCTACTAAAGCATGCAGCATCTGGCGGCGGGCAAAAGGCAGGGTTTCATACGCCACTTCGTGCGTCAGGGCGTGGCGGAACAGATAAATCCACTCCGGATCGGCCGTCACCAGCCGCGTCATATCCGTCTGAGAAAGCTCTCCCAGCAAATCCAGGATATGTGGCCGGGACAGTTCGCCAGACACCACTTGCAGCGGGTCCAGGGCAAACTGGCGACCTACCACTGAGGCCACTTGCAGCAAATCCCGTCCGGCCGGAGGCAGCCGGTCCAGCCGGGCCAAAAGCAGGCCGTGAATCGTATCGGGAACCTGTATTTGGGCCAGTTGCGCTTCGTTCACCCGGACA